>CAYMFP010000009.1:0-8132 GCA_964389385.1 uncultured Phycisphaeraceae bacterium
GGTGGGGTGGGGTGGGGTGGGGTGGGGCTATTCGAAGCGCAGGGCCTGGACGGGGTCCATGCGGGCGGCCCGGATGCTCGGGATCGCTGCGCCGAGGACGCAGGTCAGGATTCCCATCACGACGACGACGGCGGCCTTCACCGGGTCCAGATCGGTCGGGATCGTCGCGAAGTAATAGATCCGCGGGTCCCAGATGACGGTGTTCATCCCGAACATCGCCCCGGCCTGCCCGATGGCGGTGTGGATCTCGTTGATGTTCGCGACGATCAGGGCGGCGAGGACGGTGCCGAGCACCGCCCCGACGATCCCCAGCCCCATCCCGTAGCTCAGCCACAGGCTGGCGATCCCGGCCCGCCCCGCCCCGATCGCCCGCAGCACCCCGATGTCCTTCGTCTTCTCGCTGATCATCGACCAGAAGATCGCCAGCACCAGGAAGACGGTCGTGAAGCAGATGATCCCGAAGATGACGAGCACGAGCCCCGTCTCCTTCTTCACGGCCTCGATCATCGTGCGGTTCATGTCCTCCCACGTCTGGATGCGGATATAGAGAGGATCGGGCACCTCGCCGGGGTGCGCCTCGTAGAACGCGCCGTAGATCGTCTCGACCCGCCGGGCGACCTGGGCCGCCGGGATCCCGTCGACCCCGCGGACGAGCACGGTCGTCGTCCGGGCGGGATCGATCTCCGTCCGCCCCGGGAGCACGGCCGCGGCCCCGTCCTCGGAGACGGCGAACGGGTTGTCCGCCGCGTCGGGGAGGGGGCGTTCGGCCGCGTCCATGTTCATCATCTGCTGCAGGGCGTGGAACTCCACGAGCACGACCTGCTGGTCGGCCTCGAAGATGCCGCTCTGGAACTCGTTGGCGACGGGGAAGGTCCGGGTGATCGCGTCGGCCGGGCGGCCGCTCGAATCGAGCTGGAGCACCGTCACCGTCGCGGACCCGCGGATGGGCATGAACAGGTCGTCGCGGAGCACCCCGCCGGTGCTCGTCGCCCGGAGGACGACCTTGGGCTGGTAGAACCCCCCGGCCGTGCGGTAGTTGAAGTTCGTGAACTCCACGCCCGGGACGATCGCCGGCGCGTCGTCTTCGGTCGCCTCGTTCGGGAGGATGACGAGTTCGCCGTCCTGCTCGAAGATGGAGACGGCGCTCTCCGGGCGGCGGAGCCTGAGCCCGTTGGCGTAGGTCGCCTCGTAGAACGGGTGCTCATCGGGCATGGCGCGGGGATCGAGGTGCTCGAAGGCTTCGGGCTTGCCCGCGTACTTCTCCTGCTTGCGCCGGTCCGGCTCGACCGGGCGCCAGTAGAGCGTGTCCTCGTAGTTCGTCACCCGGGCGAAGCTCTCGCCCTCCACGCCCTTCAGGACGGCGAGGCGGACCTGGTCGTCCGGCAGGCGGACCATGCCGAAGGTCTCGATGACCGGGGTCGCGGCCGCGATCATCGGGTCGGCCTCGAGGCGGGCGATCAGGTCCTCGTAGTGGGCGAAGCCGGTGTTCGGCCAGTCGATCGAGACGTCGCCGACGAGCGAGCGCCCGGACTGGATCAGGGTGTTCAGGAACCCGCCCATCACCGACCAGGTGACGGTGACCGTCGCGACGCTGAGCATCACGGCGAGCAGCGCCAGCGTGGGCATGATCCGGCTGGTCAGGTACTTGCGGGCGAGGACGAGCTGGTACACGGCGCAACTGTACACGCGGTGCGCGGACGGGGATCGCGGGCGGGAAAAGGCGATGGGGGGTCTCCCGGGCCAGCCCGTCCCCCCGACCAGCAGAACTCGGAACAGCGGATCGGAGCCGCCGCGGACGGCGTGCAGAGAGCCGTCGCGGCGGGCACTGATCCGCTGCTCTGCTCATCCGCTGCTCCGAGTTCTTGCCACGCCGGCGGAGACAGTTTCGCCGCGGAAGCTGGGCGGGCGGACTCCGCTCCGCGTGCCCGGCGCCCCCCGGAGGCGTGGGACGGGCGGGGCCGGGGCGCCGCCTCCGGCGTCTCGAACCGGTCCGGCGTGATCCCGTACCATCTCCCGTGCCTCCCTCCGGCCTCGCCCAACCCCTGCAGTTCGGCCCGGTGCGCCTGGCGACGAACCTGCTCCTCGCCCCGATCGCGGGGTACTGCGACCTCGCGTTCCGGCTCACGGTCCGTGAGTTCACTGATCCGGACGGCGGCGGCGGCGTGGGGCTCGCCTGCACGGACCTGCTCAGCCCGGACGGGCTCCTCCGCGGCACCAGGCAATCCCTCGACCTCGCCCGCACGAACGACGAGGACAAGCCCGTCGGGATGCAGCTCTACGGCTCCGTCCCGGCGATCATGGCCGAGGGCGCCCGCTGGGCGGCCGACCACGGCGCGACCGTCGTCGACATCAACATGGGCTGCCCGGTCGACAAGGTCTGCAAGAAGGACGGCGGCAGCAAGCTGATGTGCGACCTGGGCAAGGCCGTGGCCGTCGCCGAGGCCGCGCGGGCGGCCCTGCCGGAGCACATCCCGCTCACCGCGAAGATGCGGCTCGGGTGGAGCGAGGCGGACTACGAGAACGGCGTGGCGTGCGAGCTGGCCCGGCGGCTGATCGACGTCGGCGTCGTCGGCATCACCGTGCACGGGCGGACGACCGAGCAGAAGTTCAAGGGGCAGTGCCGACGCGAGGGGATCCGGCGCGTCGTCGACGCGGTGAACGAGCACACGGACGGGCGGATCCCCGTCATCGGCAACGGCGACGTCACCGAGCCCGAGCACGCCGTCGAGATGATCCGCGAGACGGGCTGCGCCGGCGTGATGATCGGGCGCGGCGCCCTCAGCAAGCCCTGGATCTTCCGCCAGGCCTGGGCCCTGCAGCGGATGGTCGCGGAGAACCCCGGCGCTCACGCTCCGGGCTCGTCCGGCTCGATGCCCCCGTGCCCCGACGCCCCGGTTCCCGCTCCGTCCGATCTCGAGAAGCTCGCCGTCGTCCGCCGCTACTTCGACCGGATGCGCACCTTCCGGGACGACCACTACGCGATGTTCCAGATCACGCGCCGCATCTCCTGGTTCGCCAAGGAGATCAACGGCTCGCACTGCCGCCCGCTCAAAGAAGCGATCCGCCTGAGCCGGACGCCGGAGGACGTCTACGCGGCGCTGGACATGTGGGCCGAACGCGGCCCCACGGCCTCGGCCGCCGAGCCGGCGCTCGCCTGACCCAAACGCGGACCCCATCCGGCCCCGGACCGCACGGCCGCCCTCGAAGCCTGCGCGCCGACTCCGCGCACCGGCGGCTACTATAGGGCGATTTCCCTACTGCCCCCTCCACCCTCTTCCGGAGCCTTCACGGATGAACCCCGACCAGACCCGCACGCCGGACGGCCGCCGCTCCGCCCGCCGGGACGCCAAGCACGAGGCCATGGAGCCGGCCCGTCGCGACCCCGGCGAGCACCTGACGACGAACCAGGGCGTCCCGATCGCGGACAACCAGAACTCGCTCCGGCTGGGGGCCCGCGGGCCGACGCTGATGGAGGACTTCATCTTCCGCGAGAAGATGACGCACTTCGATCACGAGAGCATCCCGGAGCGCGTGGTGCACGCCCGCGGCTCGGCCGCGCACGGGTACTTCCAGGTCTACGAGCCGCTCACCGAGATCACCAGGGCCGCGGTCTTCGCGGACCCGTCGGCGCAGACGCCGGTCTTCGTGCGGTTCAGCACGGTGGTGGGCTCGCGCGGCTCGGCGGACACGGTCCGCGACGTCCGCGGCTTCGCGACGAAGTTCTACACGGCCGACGGCGTGTGGGACCTCGTGGCGAACAACATCCCCGTCTTCTTCATCCAGGACGGGATGAAGTTCCCCGACCTCGTGCACGCGATCAAGCCGCAGCCCGACAGCGAGATCCCGCAGGCCTCGGCCGCGCACGACACGTTCTGGGACTTCGCCTCGCTGATGCCCGAGACGACGCACATGCTGCTCTGGGTCCTCTCGGACCGCGCGCTGCCGCGCAGCTACGCGATGATGAGCGGCTTCGGCGTGCACACCTTCCGCATGGTCAACGCCGCGGGCAGGGGCGTGTTCGTGAAGTTCCACTGGATCCCCGCCCTCGGCACGCACTCGCTCGTCTGGGACGAGACGCAGAAGATCGCCGGCAAGAACCCCGACTTCAACCGCCAGGACCTCTGGGAGCGCATCGAGCAGGGGAACTTCCCCGAGTTCGAGCTGGGGCTGCAGATCATCCCCGAGGAGGACGAGCACAAGTTCGACTTCGACCTCCTCGACGCGACCAAGATCGTCCCCGAGGAACTCGTTCCGATCCGCCGCGTCGGGAAGATGGTCCTGAACCGCAACCCGGACAACTTCTTCTCGGAGACGGAGCAGGCGGCCTTCCACCCGGGGCACGTCGTCCCCGGGATCGACTTCACGAACGACCCGCTCCTGCAGGGGCGGCTGTTCAGCTACCTCGACACGCAGCTCAACCGCTTCCACAGCGCGAACTTCCACGAGCTGCCGATCAACCAGCCGCTCGCGCCGATCCACAACAACCAGGGCGGCGGGTTCATGCGGCGCACGATCGGCAAGGGCCGCGTGAACTACGAGCCCAACTCCCTCGCCGGCGGGTGCCCGATGCAGAGCCCGGACGCCCTCCGCTCGTTCATCTCCCACGCGGAGCGCGTGGACGGGCACAAGGTCCGCGAGCGCAGCGAGAGCTTCTCGGACCACTTCTCGCAGGCGACGCTGTTCTGGAACAGCATGACCCCGCCGGAGAAGCAGCACATCGTCGAGGCCGCGCACTTCGAACTCGGCAAGGTCGAGACCGAGGCGATCCGCATCCGCGTCGTCGACCTGTTCAACCGGGTCGACAACGACCTGGCCGTGCGCGTCGCCCGCGGCATCGGCGTGCCGGAGCCGAAGCCCGTCGGCAAGAACCACGGACGCTCCTCCCCCGCCCTGAGCATGGAAAACACGGTCAAGAGCCCGAGGACGCGCAAGGTCGCCGTGCTCATCGCGGACGGCGTGGACGAGGCGGCGCTGCAGGCCGTCCGCCAAGCCCTCAAGGACGAGGGCGTCACCACCAAGCTCATCGCGATGACGTTCACTCCCGTCCGCGGCCTGGGCGGCGGCGAGCTGAAGCCCGACATGATCCACGTCACGGCCGCGTCGGTCCTCTTCGACGCGGTGCTCGTGCCCCCCGGGGCCGCGGAGGCGCTCCGCACGCAGGGCGACGCCGTGCACTTCATCGCCGAGGCCTTCAAGCACTGCAAGCCGATCGGAGCGCTGGGCGAGGCCGTCGACCTGCTCCCCTTCGCCCGCGTCGAGGGGATCGACCTCGCCGGACCGGGCGGCGTGACGGAGGACAAGGGCGTCGTCACCACCCGCGACCCCGCGGCCACCGCGGAGTTCGCCAGAGTCTTCATCCATGCCATCGCCCGGCACCGCCACTGGAACCGGGAGACGAAGGCGATGGTGCCGGCCTAGCGCGCGAACCGGGAGCGCCGGCGACCACGGGGCGCCATCCCACGCGTTGAGACCACCGGCGGCGTCCGCCCCACCGACCCTACCGCCCCCCACCCTCTCCCCGCCGCGCCGGTATCGCAAGGTTTCCAGGCAGGGCGGATGCTGCCCTCGTGGTCGCCGGCGTTTCGCTATCTTGAGTGCGTGCATGCTCGCCGGCACCGAGGCCTCTTCCGCGCCCGCCGCACCAACTGGATGTCGCCGCGTCTGATGGTGACGGACGACCGTGACGTGTGGATGCCGCTGAACGCGTTCCGCGTGGCCGAAGGTCGCGACGGAACGGAAGCGAGCCCGCGCCGGCGCGAGCTTTCGTTGTCGGCGGGCCTCTGGACCATCGCGTCGGTCGCGTGCTTGGGAGTTGGCGCGTCGTGGCTGCTGCACGGCGGCGCTTGGACGCGGTACGCGGCCTCGTTCCTCGTGGCGCTCGGCATGCCCGCATTCGTGCTCTTGCTCCATTTCTTCACGCTGGACCGGGATGCGGCGGCCCGCGCTGTGCGGAGGGCGATTGCCGCCGGCTCCTGCCCGTGCTGCGGGTATTCCCTCGATGGGCAGCCCGAAGCCGATCCGGCAACGGCGTCCGGACGCGTGGCGTGCGCAGAGTGCGGGGCCATCTGGGCTCCCGAGAAGTGGCGTCGCGACGCGCCCCCGAGAACGCCCCGAAAACGCTTGGTCGTTCGGGGAAAGGCCTGCGACGTGCGCGACGACCGCGGCCGAACGTTCACCACCACTCCGGAGATGGGCGCGCCCCTCCTCGCCGACCGCCAACGGCACGAGTTCTCTGAACTCGTGCGGTGGAGACATCCGGACGACACCGCCGCCCTCGTCGTCGCGGCACTCTTTGTCACGGCTGGGGCCTGGGTGTGGATCACGGAGGCGGAGCGTTCGCTGGCGACGTTCTTCGCCCTCTGCGGCGCGTTCGTCGGCCTGCTCCTCCACCTCACGTCAGCGCACGGCCGGGCGATGCGGCGAGCGCAGCATGGGTTCATTGCGACGGGCCATTGCCCGGCGTGCGGCGAGGCGATGCGAACGGAGTGCTCGATGGTCGACGGCTGCCGCCTGTGCGACGCCTGCGGCGCCGCCTGGCACGATCCGTGAACCGGGGAACGCTGGCGACCACGGGGCGCCATCCGCACCGTCCGGGCAACCGGTGATACTGGCTGCACAGGGGGTGGGTCGAGTGGGGCGGGCGCGGGAGGCGGTTCAGGCCGATGGGACGAACGCAAAATCGTGGCTCGATCGCATGTGATGTTCGCTCCGTGGTCGCCGGCGTTCCCCGGTTCGCTTATCGGGCCGCGAAGAATCCGTGACGGCGTGAACAACGGGGGGATCGACGACGTTCAGGCCACGGGAGACTCCACCGCCCCTCGGGTCGACAGACGCCGCCGCTTCTGACAGAATGAGGAGATGAAGGTGCAGCAACGGACCACACTTGTTCTGGGGATGTCCCTCCTCGCCGCGCTCGCGGGCACGACGATCGCGCAGCCCGAAGCGCCGGACGGGCACGTCGGGCACGAGCACGCCCCCGCCGCTCCCGCGGGCAACGACGCCCGGCTGCAGAAGATCGCGGCCGAGAGCACCGACGCGGTCTTCAAGGTCAACGAGACCGTCCATGATTTCGGCGACGTCTTCGACGACGAGCCGCAGGAGACGGTCTTCACGGTCCGCAACGCCGGGACGACGCCGCTCGTGCTGCTCAACGTCCAGGCCTCGTGCGGGTGCACCGTCCCCGCGCTCGCCGAGGAACAGAAGGTCATCGAGCCCGGCGCCTCGACCGACCTGATCGTGCGCTACAAGCCGGCCGGGCGCCGGGGGCGCCAGACCCAGAGCATCCGCGTCCAGACGAACGACCGCGAGCAGCCGATGCAGCACCTCCAGATCGAGGCGCTCGTGAAGCCGCGGGTCGTGGTCGAGCCGCCCATCGCCCAGATGGGGCGGGTCGCCCGCGGCGAGGAGGGCGTTGTCGAGATCCGCATCGCCGGATGGGTCGAGGGCTTCGAGAGCCCACGGGCCTCCGTGCAGCACTCGAAGCTGTTCTCGGTCGAGCGCGTCGGCGTCGAGGAGAAGGGCAAGATCGACCTCGACCCCTACACCGAGGGCGAGGGCGAGTACGAGCTGCCCGTCACGATCTACCGCGTGAAGCTCCTCGAAACCGCCCCGGTCGGGCGCCACCAGACCACCGTGATCGTGCGCACGAACCTGGAAGGCCGGAGCCTCGTGCAGGTGCCAGTGCTGGCCGAGGTCGTCTCGCCCGTGCAGGCCGTCCCCCCGCACGTGATGCTCGGGCGCCTGGAGGTCGGGCAGGAGATCGACCACACGTTCCGCCTGCGGCACGAGTCGGAGAAGCCCTTCCAGATCCTGAGCTACGACTGGGCGGAGCCGGGGCTGGGGCTCCGGGCCGAGGTGCAGCCCGTCGACCCGCTCTCCCCGTCCGCGTACACGGTGCACGTGACCGGCTCGGCCCCGGAGGGGCGGAGCATCCTGAGGACCGGCCTCCGCTTCCGCGTCAATACCGACGACGGGGAGGAGATGATCGAGGTGCCCGTCAATGCGGCGATCCGGCCCCGGCAGAGCTGAGGGTTCGTTCGGCTCGGCCGTCTGGGGCGCCGCGGCGCTGCTCGGGCTCGCCGGACTCGCGGGCGCCGCGCACTCGTGGTTCGTCCCGGTCTACCTGACCCGGG
>CAYMFP010000009.1:8232-25473 GCA_964389385.1 uncultured Phycisphaeraceae bacterium
CCGCCCGCCCGTCCGACGCCGCGGCCGGTTCGGCGGCGCCCGACGCCGGAGCCGCGCCCGACGCCGCCCCCGAGGCCCCCGCCGCGACCCCGCTGCCCGAGGGGCGGATCACGCTCGCCGAGGCCGTGGAACTCTGGGACCAGGGCGTCTTCTTCTTCGACGCCCGGGACGAGCCGGCGTACACCCGCGGGCACGTCAACGGGGCGTTCCACCTGAACACCGAGAAGCTGCGGCGCAGCGGCGAGGGGCTCGAACTCGTGCAGTCGCTCCCGAAGGACGCCACGTACGTGGTCTACTGCACCGGCGGGGACTGCCACGACGCCGAGAACGTCGCGACCGAACTCGAGCGGATCCACGGCTTCACGAGCGTCTTCGTGATGCAGGCGGGCTTCAGCGAGTGGGCGGCCGCCGGCTACCCGGTCGAGGAGGGGGCCCCGTGATCCGCAGGACCCCCGCCGCCGTGGCCGTCGACCCGATCCCGCTCACGCGGACGGGGTGGATCGAGTCCGTCCTGCTGCTCGTGGTCCGCCTCGTCCTCGCGGGCGTCTTCCTGTACGCCGCGTGGATGAAGCTGAAGGACCGCGGGGCGGTGCAGAGCTTCGCCGAATCGATCGTCGGCTACGACATCATCCCCCTGGATCGGGCGGAGCACTTGGCGGTCCTCGCCAGCTTCGTCTTCCCGTGGGCGGAGGCGCTGGTGGGGGTCGCGCTGGTGCTCGGGGCGAAGAGCCGGGCGGCCGGGCTGCTGCTCTCGGCGATGCTGGCCCTCTTCACCGGGGCGATCCTCTCGGCGATCGCCTCCGGCAAGGAGCTGAGCTGCGGGTGCTTCGGGGACCTCTCCTGGCCGTGCGGCAACCCGGTCGGGTGGTGCCACGTGCTGCGGAACGGGGTGCTGCTGCTGCTCGCGCTGCTGATCGCCTGGCGGGGCGGGGGGCGGCTCTCGGCCGACTACGCCGGGGCCCGGACCGCCGAACGCCGGGCCCTGCGCCGGGTGCGGGGGCGTGCGGGCGGGGTGGACGACGAGCTGTTCCCGGCCTAGGTTTCCCGCCGCCTCCGGGGCTTCCCGGGGGCCCGTCGTCCGGGGCGATCCCGGGCCGAACGTCCAAGACGGAGACACACCATGAGCCGTGCACCCCGCGATCGCGACCGCGATCGGGACCGTGGAGGCGACCGCTTCGGCGGCCCCCCGATGAACACCAAGGTGACCAAGACCTCCGCCAAGGGCGAGGTCTACGTCGACTGGAAGGACGCCGAGTCCCTCCGCCGGATGATGTCGCCGAACGGCAAGATCTACGGCCGCAAGCGCCTGGGCACCACCGCCCGGGAGCAGAAGATGGTCGCCCAGGCCATCAAGCGCGCCCGGTACATGGGCCTGCTGCCCTTCACCAGCGCGACGCTCTGACCGGGCCTCGACCGACGCACCCGACGCCCCGCCCACGCGGGGCGTCGTTCTTTTTGCCGCGGGCCCGACGCCGGCTTCGGCGTCTACGCTGGGACATGGAACCGCAGACCCGTCCCGCGCGTGATTACGGCACGCTCGCCGACTTCCTGAGCCGCCCCGTCGCCACGCGCGACGCCGCGATGCGCCTGTTCACCGACGCGGCCTGGCAGGTGCTCGCCCCGACCGGCGTCTCGTGGATCGGGTTCTACACGGCCGAGGAGGGCGACCGGGAGATGGTGCTCGCCGTCTGCCGGGACAAGCCGGCCTGCTCGCCGATCGGGCTGCACGGCGCGTGCGGCCGCTCGTGGCGCGAGGGGCGGACGCTGATCGTCACGGACGTGAAGCACCTCGGCCCGGACTACATCGCCTGCGACCCGCGGGACCGGTCGGAGCTGGTGATCCCGTGCTTCGAGGCCGACGGTCGCTGCTGGGGCGTGCTCGACGTCGACAGCTTCGACGCCGGCGCGTTCGACGAACGCGACGCGGAGGCGATGACGGACCTGCTGCGTTCCCTCGGCCTCTCCAGCCCCGCCGCCCCCGAGCCCGAGCCGCCGATCCTCGTGTGACCGAGAGCAACGACGGAGCACGGGGGGCACGGAGGAGGGAATGGGTGGTGGGGTTGGAAGTGGAGTGGGCGGGTAGGCGTGGGATGGGGCGGGGTGGTCGTGGGATGGTGTGGAGTGCTGCGGTTCGGGCCATCCGACGCTTCGAGGCGTCGGTGCGCGGCGGCGCCGCATCCGGGCAGCGCTTCCGTGCAGCCTTCCGGCGCCTGCCCCCATTCACGCACAGCTCCCGTGCGTCCCTGCGCCGCTCCGGCGCTGGGATCAACACGAGCACATGCTCTTTGGCCCCCACCCCCACTCGCCTCCGTGGTGGCGCTCGCGGCCTCAAAAGGCCGGCGGGACGGAGAAGCTCACGCGCTCGCCGGTGAGGGGGTCGTCGAAGGCGAGCAGGCCGGCGTGCAGGAGGAGGCGGTCGGCGCGGTGCGGCACGCCGAGCGTCGGGCCGTAGAGGTTGTCGCCGAGGATCGGGCACCCGAGGCCCCCGTCCTCCCAGGGGTGGGCGCAGTGCAGGCGGAGCTGGTGCGTGCGCCCGGTGATCGGCCCGAGCCGGAGCCGGGCACACCGCGCGCCGCGGACGGCCTCCTCCCCCACCACCTCGTACTCGGTCCGGGCCTCGCGTCCCTGCACCCGGTCGACGACCTGGATCAGGCGGTGCGCGTGGTCGCTGCGCATCGGCAGGTCGACCACGCCCGCCCGCTCCGGCGGCACGCCGTCGACGAGCGCCTCGTACGCCTTGCCCACCGTCCGGCGCTCGAACTGCACGCTCAGCTCCCTGTGCGTCTCGGCGTCGAGCGCCAGCACGAGCAGACCGCTCGTCTGCATGTCGAGGCGGTGAACGATCATCGGCCCCGCGGCCTCGGGGAACATCTCCGCGATCCGGTAGAGCACGCAGTCCTGCGCGTCGGGGCTGAGCCCCGGCACGCTGCACAGCCCGCTCGGCTTGTTCACGACGACCCACCCGCCCCCGGCCGCGTCGCCGCGCAGCTCGACGATCTCGGGCTCCGCGTCCGGGCGGAGGTCCGCGGCGAGCCCCAACGCCGGATCGATCGCTGCCCTGGCCGGCATCCGGCACCTACCATCTGAGACTCGGTCTCAACACACAACCCGCAGAGGATTCCGCCGATGAAGCGTACGGGCCATCTCCGTTCCGCAGCCGTGTTCGCCGCCGTGTGCGGGTTCGCCGTGGGCCAGAGCGCCGGGAGCGAACGCCCCCTGCGGGAGGCGACGGCGCAGCGTCGCCTGGCGGCGTCGGACGCGGCGTTCCTGCACGGGGCGGTCCAGCTCACCCGCCGGGCGGACTTCCTCCGGGCCGGGGAGGCGTACTTCAGCCCGGACCAGCGGTGGATCATCTTCCAGGCGACGCCGGTGCCGCCCGAGGGCGAGGAGCCGACCCCGCACTACGAGATGTACGCCGCCCCGCTGCTGTGGGACGGGGAGCCCGGGGCGGCGGACGCCCGCGTGGCGGGGCTGGGGGAGATCGTCCAGCTCTCGAAGCCCGGCTCGGCGAACACCTGCGGGTGGTTCCACCCGACCGAGCCCGGGCGGGTGCTCTTCGGCTCGACCGTCGAGCCCCCGGTGCGGGACGAGAAGGCCGGCTTCCAGCGCGACGGCGGGAACTACTCCTGGCCGTTCCCGGCCGAGACGGAGATGGTGACGGGCGTGATCCCGCAGGCCGCGGGGTCGGGGGGGGAACTGGCCGGCCCGATCACGGAGCCGCTCTTCCGCCGCGACGGGTACGACGCGGAGGGGACGTGGTCGCCGGGGGGGCGGTGGGTGCTCTACACGCACGTCGACCCGGAGACGGACGACCCGGACATCTGGCTCTACGACACCGCGGACGGCTCGCAGCACGAGATCGTGGCCGAGCCGGGGTACGACGGCGGCCCGTTCTTCGCGCCGGACTTCGACGACGACGCGGGCGGGCGGATCATCTACCGGTCGGACCGGCGGCAGGACAAGCACCTGCAGGTCTACATCGCCGAGGTCGCGATCGAGGGCGGGACGCCGCGGCTGGCCCGCGAGCACGCGATCACGAGCGACGGGCACGTGAACTGGGCGCCCTACCTGCACCCGTCGGGCGAGTACCTCGCCTACACGACGAGCCGCGAGGGACACTTCAACTACGAGCTGTTCGGCATCTCGGCCAAGCCGGGCCTGAAGCCGGACGAGCGCGGGTACATCCGCCTGACGGACGCGCCGGGGTTCGACGGGCTCGGCGTCTTCAGCCCGGACGGGCGCTGGCTCATGTGGACGGCCCAGCGGGGAGGCCCGGAGGAGGGCGACGACCGCCCGAGCAGCCAGCTCTGGATCGCCCGGTTCGACGCCGAGGCCTTCGAGAGCGCGCTGCGCCGCGCCGACCGGGACGCGCTGCTGCGCGAGACGGCGCCGGCGGGCGAGCCGAACTGAGCGGACGGCGCCGGGGCGGGCGGACCGGACGGAGCCGGCCTAGCGGGCCGGCTTCTTCTCTTTCTGGTGGCGGATGGTCTCGCCGGTGACGAGGTAGACGAGTTCCTCGGCGATGTTGCCCATGAGATCGCCGACGCGCTCCAGCTCACGCCCCGCGCGGTAGGCGGAGAGGGCCAGGGCCACGCTCTCCGGCTCGCGCTTCAGCCACGCCTCCACCTCGCGGAAGACCTGCTTGTCGAGGCGGTCGAGCACCTCGTCGTCGAGCCGCAGGCGCTCGGCCTCGGCGACGTCCTGCTCGCTCACCACGCGCAGCACGTCCTGGCAGATCACGAGGACGCGGTCGGCCAGCTCCGTGAGCGCGGTCGGCCACTCCGGCACGCGCTCGCCGCCGAGGCGCATCGCGATCTTCGCGATGCTCGTCGCGTGGTCGGCGACGCGCTCGAGGTGCGCGTTCACCTTCAGGCAGAACATGAGCAGGCGGAAGTCCGCGCCCGCAGGGTTGTGGTACGCGAGGATCCGGTGGCACTCCTGCTCGATGCCGACCTCCTCCGCGTCGACGCGGTCGTCGCGCCGGCGGATCTCCGCGGCCGCGGACTGGTCGAGCGTCCACAACGCCCGCACGGCGTTGTCGAGCATGTCGACCGAGAGGTTCGCCTGGCGGAAGAGGCGGCGCCGCATCGTGGCGAGTTCACGGTGCAGGCGGTCGTGCTCGGGGAAGGCCTGCTCCCCGGCGAAGTCCTGGGGCTGCGTCGAAGCGCTGCGCGGCATGGGCATCCATTCCACCCGGTTCGCGGGCGAGCCGGCCGGACCGCCGGCCGCTCGGCGCGGAAACGGAGATGCTACACGGCGTCCGTGCGCGATCCTCCCGCCGGGATGGGGATTTTACCGGATCTTCACGCCCCGGGCGTGCTTCCCGGCCCGCTCAGGGCCAGCCCCGGCCCGAGGGCGAGATCGCCCCGCGCGAGCAGCTGCCGGATGCCCTCGAAGACCGCGACGCCGACGGACGTGGAGAGGTTCAGCGACCGCTCGTTCGGGGCCATGGGGATCCGCAGGCAGGCGTCCGGGGCCGCGTCGGTCAGCGAGCGCGGCAGGCCGGACGACTCTTTCCCGAAGACGAGGTGATCTCCCGGGCGGATGTCCGCGTCGTAGAGGCTCCGGGCGGCGTGCGTGGTGAAGAACCAGCGGCGCGGCGGGGCGTCGGCCGGGGACGCGCCCAGGTAGGCCGCCCACGAGGCGTGCTCGGCGAGCCGGAGCCGCGGCCAGTAGTCGAGCCCGGCCCGCCGCACGGCCTTCTCGTCGACGTCGAACCCGAGGGGGTGGATGAGGTGCAGCATGCACCCGGCCGCGACGCACGTGCGTCCGATGTTCCCGGTGTTGTTCGGGATCTCCGGCTCGTGCAGGACGACGTGCAGGGGCATGGGGGGGAGGAAGATAGCAGAGGGCAGAGGGGCAGATGGCAGAGGGCGTGCCGCGGCAGGCCGTGGACGTCCGGGGGCCCCATTTGCGATCTGCCCATTTGCGATCTGCCATCTGGCTACGCTGGAGGCGGCCGGGCCCGTGGCGGAATCGGCAGACGCCGCGGATTTAAAATCCGCTGCCGGGCAACCGGCGTGAGGGTTCGAATCCCTCCGGGCCCACTTCTTCTGCTGTCCGGTCCGCCACCGCCGACGGCGCCCTCCCCACCGCGCCCTGCGCTCGCTCGGCGGCCTTGCTCGCCATCGGACGACGTTTGGGGCACGTATGCTGCGCCATGACGCCCGCGGAGTTCATGGCCGCCTGCTTCGGTGTGTCGGTCGCGGCCGGGCTCCTGGGCGCGTTGCTCGGGCTCGGCGGCGGCTTCGTCATCGTGCCGGCGCTGACGCTGCTGCTCGGCGTGGACATCCGCTACGCGATCGGGGCCTCGCTCATCGGCGTCGTCGCGACGTCGAGCGGGGCCGGGGCCGCGTACGTCCGCGAGCACCTGACCAACACGCGCCTGGCGATGTTCCTGGAGCTGGCGACCACGCTCGGGGCGCTGCTCGGCGCCTGGCTCGCCGGGATGCTCAGCGGGGCGGCACTGTACGTGGCGTTCGGGTGCCTGCAGTTCGTCACGGCCGGGCTGATGTGGTTCCGCACGGGCGGGCACGAGAACGACCCGCCGCTCCCGGACCCGGTCGCCGACCGGCTGCGCCTGCACGGGACCGTGGCGGGGGAGCGGTCGGAGGGCGGGCGGCGGGCGTACCGCGTCGTTCGCTCGCGGCTCGGCTTCGGGGGGAGCTTCGGGGCCGGGATCATCAGCGGGCTGCTGGGGGTCGGCGGGGGGCTCATCAAAGTGCCGCTGATGACGGTGGGGATGCACGTGCCGCTGAAGGTGGCGACGGCGACGAGCAACTTCATGATCGGCGTGACGGCCGCGGCGAGCGCGGCCGTGTACTTCATGCGGGGCGACGTCGACCCGTTCGTCGCGGGCCCGACGGCGCTGGGGGTGCTGCTGGGGGCGGTGACGGGCTCGCGGCTGCTGCCGCGGCTGCACTCGACCGCCATCCGCGGGCTGTTCACCGCGGCGGTGCTGCTCGTGGCGGTGCAGATGCTGCGAAGGGGGCTGGCGTGACCGAGCGACGCGACGAACCGCACACCGCGCTCGAGGCGGCGATGGAGGCCGAGGCGGAGATCGGCCCGCACGCGGACGCCCCGCCCGCCGCGGCCCGCGCCGGCGATCTCGAGCGGGTGGAGACGGTGCTGGGCGGGGTGCTCCGGTGGGGCGTGGTCGCCAGCGCCGCGCTCATCGGCATCGGGCTGACGATGTGGGTCGCCAGGCACCCCGGCGCGATGACCGACGCGACGGCCCTGCCCCTGCTCGTCCCGGCGAAGGGGGGCGACGGTGCGTTCCCGACCACGCCCGGCGAACTCTGGACGGGGCTGGTGCGCCTCGAGGGCCTGGCCGTGGCGACGCTGGGGCTGGTGGTGCTCGTCCTCACGCCCGTCGTCCGCGTGGGGGCGAGCGTGGTCGCCTTCGCCGTCGAGCGCGACCGGTGGTTCACGCTGATCACGCTCGGGGTGCTCGCGGTGCTGATCGTCTCGTTCGTGCTGGGGAAGGTGGAGTAGGAACGCCGCGAGAGGCGGAGCGGGGCAGGGCGGCAGGCCGGCCCCGGCGGGCGCCCGGCGGCGGGGTGGACCGCGGACGGTCGGCGTGCAATGCTTGAGACCCGGTGGACCGGGCCGCCCGCGGGTGTCGCGGGGGCCTCGTCCGGCCCAGGCAGGAGCCTCGGGCGTTGCCGGCGTGAACGGCTCCCCATCCATCCCCGGTTATGGGGCCAGGGCGGCCGCTCACGTATCGATTCGGAGTCTCGATGGTCCGCATCCGCATGACCCGCCTGGGTCGCACGCACCGCCCGTTCTACCGCATCAACGCCGTGGACGTCCGCGCCCGCCGCGACGGCAAGGTGATCGAGCAGCTCGGCTGGTACAACCCGGTCGCCTCGAAGGCCAAGGGCGAGCCCGAGCTGTCGCTCGAGGCCGAGCGCATCCGCTACTGGCTCGAGAAGGGCGCCCAGCCGTCCGAGACGGTGATGGACATCCTGGGGCGGAACGACCTGCTGACGCCGAAGCTCAAGGCCCAGTGGGAGGCCGACCGCGAGGCGTCGCGCAACCGCGTCGGCATCCGCAACGCGCTCAAGAAGGCCGAGGAGGCCGTCGCCGCCCTGGACGAGCTCGCCGGCTCGACCGATGCGGACATCGCGGCGTTCCAGAAGACGGCGAAGGGGGCCGTGGCGACGATCAAGGGCGCGATGAGCCGCGGCGACCTCGCCAAGGCCGAGTCCGCCGCCGGCGAGGCCGAGGGGGCCCTGAACTCCGCCCGCCAGGCGGACGAGCAGGCGAAGGCCAAGGCCGCCGCCGAGCAGCCGGCCGAGGAGCAGCCCGCCGAGGCGCAGGGCTGACCGACCGGGCCCGATGAACTTCACGCGGCGGCCGTCCGGCGAGGACGGCCGCCTGTGTTTTTGCGGTCGGCCGGCGCGGCTGCATCCGGCGAGCCCCGCCGCCCGACCGGCATCCGCGATGCCGCTCGCCCGCTCCGACTTGCTTCTGCCCCCCGGCCGGCCCACCATTCGGCCTGTACTCCTTCGGGAAGTAGCCTCCCGCACGCGCGGGTCCGGTCGTTCGTCAGCACGGTGCGCCCGCCACGGCGCCCCCGGCGACCGGCTGCCTCCGGGGCAGAGCGCGAAACCGCCGCGGCATGTCCCGGCGGTCTGTACGCGCCCCGCCGGGCGGAGGCGCTGAATGGCCCGCAGCCCGAGCCCGAATCCCACCCCTCAGCCCACCGCAGGCCCAGCCACGCCTGCCGAGACGTCGTGGCACGGGCGGACGGTCGAGGAGGTGATGCGCCACCTGGAGACGTCGCGCGACGGCCTCCACCACGACGAGGCGCGGCGCCGGCTGGAGAAGCACGGGCCGAACGAGCTCCCGCGGGCCAAGGGGGACACCCCGCTCAAGATCCTGTGGCGGCAGATCAACAACCCGCTGATCTGGGTGCTCATCGGCTCCGGCGGCGTCGCGATGGCGGCGCAGCCGAACGCGGAGGGGATGAAGAACGGGCTGGTGATCCTGGGGGTGGTGATCCTGAACTCGATCATCGGCTTCGTGCAGGAGTACCGCGCCGGGCAGGCGATCCAGGCGCTGGCGCAGATGGTGCCGGAGCTGGTGAACGTGCTGCGGAGCGGGCGGCAGGTGAGCCTGCCGGCGCCGGAGATCGTGCCCGGGGACGTGGTGCTCCTCGCCTCGGGCGACCGCGTGCCGGCGGACCTGCGGCTGATCGAGGTGAAGGGGCTGCAGGCCGAGGAGGCGGCGCTCACGGGCGAGAGCGTGCCCGCGCGCAAGCAGTCGAACCCGGTGGCGCACGACGCGGGGCTGGGCGACCGGCTCTCGATGGGCTTCGGCGGGACGATGATCACGGCCGGCACGGGGACGGGCGTGGTGGTGACGACCGGGGCGGGCACGGAGCTGGGGCGCATCTCGCAGATGCTGGGGCAGGCGACGGACCTGGAGACGCCGCTGACGAGGGCGCTCGGGGTGATCGGCCGCTGGATCACGCTCGGGATCGTCGCGATCGCGCTGGTGATGCTGGGCGTGGGCGTCGCGCGGGACATGGCGACGACCGGCGACGGCCTCTGGACGGCGCTGCGGGAGACGGTGATCTTCGCGATCGCGCTCGCCGTCGGCGCGATCCCGGAGGGGCTTCCGGCGATCGTGACGATCGCCCTGGCGATCGGCGTCCGGCGGATGGCCAAGCGTCGCGCAGTGATCCGCAAGCTCCCGGCCGTGGAGACGCTCGGCTCCACCACGGTCATCTGCACCGACAAGACCGGCACGCTGACGCGGAACGAGATGACGGTGCAGGCGCTGTGGACGCCGGACGACTCCGCGGAGATCCGCGTCGGCGGCATCGGGTACGCCCCGGAGGGCGAGCTGAGCCGCGCCGCCGACGGCGAGGACGGCGCGGAGCCGCTGGGCGAACTCCCGGAGCCGGCGCGCGAGCTGCTCCTCGCGGGCGTCCTGTGCACCGACGCGGCGCTCGTCCGGGAGGAGGGGCGTTGGACGATCTCCGGCGACCCGACCGAGGGCGCCCTGCTCGTCGCGGCCCGCAAGGCCGGCATCGACCCGGAGCGCGTGAAGGCCGAGCACCGCCGGCTCGACGCGATCCCGTTCGAGTCCGAGCACCAGTTCATGGCGACGCTCGTCGAGCGGAGCGGCGGAGAGGGGGAGGGGGGCGGGAGGGGACGGCGCGTGCTGATGAAGGGGGCGCCGGAGGTCGTCGTGGAACGCTGCGAGGGGATCGACGCCGAGGCCGTGCGCGACCGCGTGCACGACATGGCCCGGCGCGGCATGCGCGTCCTCGCGGTGGCCGCGAAGGAGACGGACAAGGGCGAGATCGACCACGCGGACGCGGAGGGGGGCTTCCGGCTGCTCGGGCTGGAGGGGATGATCGACCCGCCGCGGGAGGAGGCGATCGAGGCCGTCCGGCGGTGCCACGCCGCCGGCATCGAGGTGAAGATGATCACCGGCGACCACGCCGAGACGGCCGCCGCGATCGGGCGGCAGCTCGGGCTGATCGACCGCGAGGGGGAGGACGCGGTGACGGGCAGGCGGCTCGCGGAGGCGTCGGACGAGCAGCTGCGCGCGATCGCGGAGGAGTCGAGCGTCTTCGCCCGGGTGGCGCCCGAGCACAAGCTGCGGCTCGTGAAGGCGCTGCAGGCGGAGCGGCACGTCGTCGCGATGACGGGCGACGGCGTCAACGACGCGCCGGCGCTCAAGCAGTCGAACATCGGCGTGGCGATGGGGATCACCGGCACCGCGGTGAGCAAGGAGTCGGCCGACATCGTGCTGACGGACGACAACTTCGCGACGATCGCCGCGGCCGTCGAGGAGGGACGCCGCGTCTACGACAACCTCGTCAAGAGCCTGGCGTTCGTGCTCCCGACGAACCTGGGGCTGGCGCTGGTGCTGCTCTTCGCGGTGGCGTTCTTCCCGTTCGTGCCGGAGACGGGGGACCTGCTCCTGCCGCTCTCGCCGGTGCAGTTGCTGTGGATCAACCTCGTCGCGGCCGTGGCGCTGGCCCTCCCCCTGGCGTTCGAGCTGCCCGAGCCGGACGTGATGGACCGCCCGCCCCGCGCCCCGGACGCGCCGGTGCTCAGCCCGTTCGTGCTCATGCGCACCGGTCTGGTCGCGCTGCTCATGACGGCCGGCGCGGTCGCCGTCTTCGTCCTCCGCCTCGGCGGGCTCGGCGACGCCTCGCCGTCGGCGGAGCGCGTCGCGGAGGCGCAGACCGCGGCCGTCACGACGATCATCCTGTTCCAGATCTTCTACCTGCTGCACTGCCGGTCGCTGATGGGGCCGCTGCTCAACGCGGACATCTTCAGGAACCGGATCCTGTTCGCCGGGATCGCGGCCGTCCTCGCGCTGCAGGCGCTGTTCATCTACGCGCCGCCGCTCCAGGCCGTGTTCGGCTCCGCGCCGCTCGAGCCGGTCTCGTACGCGATCTCGGCCGGCGTCGCCGCGAGCATCCTGCCGATCATCAGCCTGGAGAAGATGATCCGGCGCCGGTGGCACGAATGAGCCTGTTCTGAGGCTCATTCGTGGCTGCGTCCGTCCCGCCGAAGAGCGTCGCCCGCGCCGGTGCCGGCGCCGCCACGAATGAAGCCGAAGACGGCTTCATTCGTGCCACCGCCCCGCTCACGCGGGCCTCGTGCCCGAGCAGCCACCGCTTGCGCTCCAGCCCGCCGCCGTACCCCGTCAGCGTCCCGTTCGCGCCGATCACCCGGTGGCAGGGCACGACGATCGACACCGGGTTCCGCCCGTTGGCGGCCCCCACCGCCCGCATCGCCGCGGGGTTCCCCACGCGCCGCGCCAGCTCGGCGTAGCTGATCGTCTCGCCGTACGGGATGCGCTCCAGCTCCGCCCACACGCGCCGCTGGAAGGGCGTCCCCCGCTCCTCGTGCGCCAGATCGAACGAACGCAGCTCGCCCGCGAAGTACGCCCCGAGCTGGCGTAGCGCCTCTCCGAACGGCGAGCGGTCCTCCCGCCACCCGTCGCCGATCCGGTGCGGCTCCATGAACAGCCCGGTCAGCCGCTCCCCGTCCGATCGCAGCAGCAGGGAACCGATCGGGCTCGCCGCGCACGTGTAATAAATCGCCGCTTCAGCCACCGCTCTGCCTCCTGTTCGCCTCCGCCCAGCCGGCCCACAGATGCATCGCCGCGTACGACCGCCAGGGCCGCCACGCCTCGGCCGCCGCCGCCCCCTCGGTCCGCGCCGCGAGCACCCGCTTGAGGACCAGGTCCGTCCCCGGGAACGCGTCCGGCCACCGCAGCGCCCGCATCGCCAGATACGCGCCCGTCCAGGGGCCGATCCCGCGGATCTCCAGCAGCCGCGGCAGCACCAGCTCCGGCGGCAGCCCCGGCTCGAGCGCGACCTCCCCCTCCGCGAACGCGCGGGCCAGCGCCAGCAGCGTCTCGGCCCGCGCCCGCGGCAGCCCGAGCGCCGCCAGTTCCTCCGCGGACGACGACGCCAGCCGCTCCGGCGTCGGCGACAGCCGCGAAAGCCCGGTGCGCGGCGTCTCGATCGTCTCCCCGAACCGCTCGCACACCCGCCCCGCGAGCGTCGTCGCCGCGGCCACGCTCACCTGCTGCCCGAGCACCGCCCGCACCGCGACCTCGAACCCGTCGAACGCCCCCGGCACGCGCAGCCCCGGCCGGGCGGCCACGAGCGGCGCCAGCCCGCCGTCCGTCCCGAGATGGGCCGCGATCACGTCCGGCCGTGCGTCCAGGTCGAACATCGCCCGCAGCCGCGCCAGCACCGTGCCCACGGCCGGCGCCAGGCCCTCCGAGAGCGTGGCCCGCAGGACGCCCCGCTCCGGATCGTTCCGCACCGACAGCCAGCCGCGGGCCGCGCCGACCGCCGCCGTCCGCTCGTACACGTCGCCGTCGACCCGCTCGACACCCCGCATCTCCCGCCCGCGCACGAACGCGAGCAGCTCCGCCCACGCCAGCGGCGGGCGGTACGGGAGCGTCAGCACCAGCTCTCCCCCACTCCCCCCACCACCCCCACGCCTCCCGCTCTCCTCACCGCCCCACCCCCGCCGCAGACGCGAGGGCGGCATGCCGTACCGCTCCAGGAACAACGCGTTGAACCGCCGCAGGCTCCCGAAACCCGCGGCCGACGCCACCGCCGACATCGGCAGCCGCGTCTCGGCCAGCAGCCGCTTCGCGAGCAGCAGGCGGCGCGTCTGCGCCAGCTCGACCGGCGTCACGCCCAGCTCCTGCGTCATCACCCGCCGGAGCTGCCGCGGGCTCAGCCCCAGCCGGGCCGCGAGCGCCCCGACCGACCGAAGCCCGCCTTCATCCAGGGCCCCGTTCTGGATGAGCGCCGCAGCCGCCCGGGCCGTCATCGCCGCCCCGTCCACCGGGGCGTGCCCCGGCGCCAACTCCGGGCGGCACCGCAGGCACGGGCGGAACCCCTCGCGCTCCGCGCGGGCCGCCGACTCGAAGAACAGGCACCGCCCGCGCCCCGGCGTCCGGGCCGGGCAGACCGGGCGGCAGTAGACCCCGGTGCTCGTCACCCCGACGAAGAAGACCCCGTCGAACCGGCGGTCGCGGGCGGCCAGGGCCCGGTAGCAGGCGTCGTGATCGAGCCGCATCGCCGGAAGGTAGCCCCGCCCCGCCCGCCCCGCTCGCCGTTTTCGGCCGGGGCGGTGGGAACGCGGCGGCGGGCGGATCAGGACGCCGCGCGGTCGACGGAGCGATCGTCCGAAGCCGCCGGCTCCTCGAAGACGCCGATGGCCCGGGCGTAGACCTCGGCCGTCTTCTCCGCCGCGCCGTCCCACGTCAGCCGGCGGAGTTCGAACGGGCCGTGCTGCCGCAGCGTCTGGCTCAGCGGCGGGTACTTCAGGACGGCGACGATCTTGTTCGCCATCTCGTCCACGTCCCAGAAGTCCACCTTGAGCGCGTGCTGGACGACCTCGGACACGCCCGACTGCTTGCTGATGATCACCGGCGTGTCGTGGGCCATCGCCTCCAGCGGCGCGATCCCGAACGGCTCGGAGACGCTCGGCATCACGTACAGGTCCGCGAGGCGGAAGATCCGCGCCACGTCCCGCCCCTTCAGGAACCCGGTGAAGAGCACCTTGTGCCCGATCCCGAGCCCCTTGGCCTGCTCGATCATCCGCACCGCCATGTCGCCCGAGCCGGCCACGACGAACTTCACGTTCTCGTACTTCTCCAGCACGCGCTTCGCCGCGCGGATGAAGTACTCCGGGCCCTTCTGGCTCGTGATCCGCCCCAGGAACAGGACGATCTTGTCCTCACGCTGGATCCGCTGGGCCAGCCCCGGCTGCACGCCCTCCTGCTCCACCCCGTTGTAGACGACGTGCACCTTCTCCTCGGGCACGCCGTACCGGGCGACCGCGATCCGCTTCGTCAGCTCCGAGACGCAGATCACCAGGTCCGCCCCGTGCATCCCCGCCCGCTCGGTGTCGTACACCGCCTGGTTCACGTGCTCGCCCGAGCGGTCGAACTCCGTCGCGTGCACGTGCACCACCAGCGGCTTGCCCGTCGCGGCCTTGAGCGCCAGCCCCGCCGGGTACGCCAGCCAGTCGTGCGCGTGGATGACGTCGAACTCCTCGCGCATCCCCAGCCCTACGGCCAGCGCCGCGTACCGGTGGATCTCCCGCATCAGGTCGCCCCCGTACCCGTGCTCCCCCGCGGCGAGGGCCTCCAGGTCCGGCACGAGGTGGGCGAGCCCGTCGGCCGTCACGGTGACGATCTGCTCCTCGGCGATCTCCACCTCGCCCGGCGCCGGGACGGCCGCGCCGCCCGGGTGCAGGGCCGCGGCGTCGACGGCCGATCCGCCTGCCCCACCCCCCACGTGCCCCGGGGCAACGGACGAGCCGGCCCAGGCGATCGGCGGGGGCGCTCCGAGCGCGGGCTCGGCGGAACCCGGGGGCTGCCCGGCTTCCGAACGCCGCGCGGGGAGAGGCTCCGACGCGAGCTGCTCGACGTAGCTCGACAGGCTGGCCGGCGGCCGCCCCTCGATCTCCCGCAGCGCCTCCTGCAACCGCCCGAGCAGCGCGTGCGACGGGTAGGGGCTCCGGAGCGTCGCCTGGAGTTCTCGGACGACGACCGAACCCGCCCGCACGGCGTCGCCCTCGCCCGCTCGGCGCGCCGCGAGGGTGGCGAGGCTGCCCGGGCTCTTCGCGGGATGCCCGACCAGGCGCTCCGCGGCCGGGAGCGGCGGCTGTGTCCACTCCGGCGCCGTCGCGCCGTCCGGCTCTGGCGTGACGGCCGGCCGGCCGAGGGGGCCGTCCGGCCCCGCGGGCAACGCGGGCTCGAACGAAGGCGCGGCGGCCGACCCCGCCGCGCCCGAAGGCGCGGGCACACGGCGACGCACAGTAACGGACTCGTGCCGGCGGATCTGACCGAGGAGCGTGTCCGGGCCGACGAGGCGCACGTGCTCGCTCGTGGCGTCGCCGACGCTCCGCGGCAGCACGAACAGGATGTCGTGCCCGAGCCGCGCAAGCGACTTCGTGAGCCCTTGGCAGGCGGTGCCGAGACCTCCCGCGATGAAGGGGGGAAACTCCCACCCCAGCATGAAGACCCTCATGTCCGCCTCGTGCGCAGCATCGACCTCCGCCTCGCCGGCGGCCCCGCCCCCGTTGGGGTGAACTTCGGCTTCATCCCTTGCGATCAAGGAGCAGGAGCAACCAGGGGGGCCGGATAGTAACCGCTCGTGCTAGGGGGAGGGAGCGGGGAGGGCGCACGAGCCGCAGATATAGGTTGGCCCTGCCGCCAGCCCCACGCCCCGGATGGGCATGACCTGCCGATCCGGTCCGGCCGGATTCCGCGTGGCGACGGTGGATCGACTTGCCGCCGTCCGGGGGTATACTTGCGGCCCGATTCGCGGAGCCTCCGGGCTCCGGGCATCGGGAGACATCTTGGTGAGCCCGGGTGGCGGAATTGGCAGACGCGCCACCTTGAGGTGGTGGTCCCCGCAAGGGGGTGGAGGTTCGAGTCCTCTCCCGGGCATTTGCAGAACGCCGGATCCTCGCGATCCGGCGTTCTTGTTTTTGCCCGCCGTTCCGGCGCGGCGGAGGCTCCGCGGAGCGATGCGGGCGGGCCGGGCGTGAAGCGTCGCTGCCCGAAAGCCGATACGGGCGGTTGCGGCACGCGCAGGAGCCGTCCTTGATCGATCAGATGCAGACACGCTCGCCACACGCCCCGGAAACCCCGGTGACCCGTGTGCGCGTGCTGATCGTCGACGACTCGGCGTTCATGCGGCGGGTGGTGCGGACGGCGCTGGAGTCCGACCCTCGGATCGAGGTGGTGGACACCGCGCGGAACGGGCGCGAGGGGCTCGCCCGGGCCGAGCTGCTCCGCCCGGACGTGATCACGCTCGACATCGAGATGCCGGAGATGGACGGGCTGGCGGCGCTGCGGGCGATCCGGATGCGCTGCCGGAACCCGAGGCCGGCGGTGATCATGTGCTCGAGCCTGACGAGCAGCGGGTCGCACGAGGTGCTCCAGGCGATGCGGCTCGGGGCGGCGGACGTGATCGCGAAGGACCCGAAGGCGCTCGGGGCGAACCAGCGGGCGTTCCGCGACGAGCTGGTCGCGAAGGTGCTGGCGCTGGCCCCGAAGACGAGACCCCACGGCGTCTCGGTCGCGGCGCGGCGGACGGCGCCGAACGCCGGCACGACGCCGGTTTCGCCGCTGCCGCCGGTGCGGGCGGCGGACTGGGATCTGGTGGTGATCGGGTCGAGCACGGGGGGGCCGCCGGTGCTGGAGGCGGTGCTGTGCACGCTCCCGGCTGACACGCGGGTGCCGATCGTGGTGGCCCAGCACATGCCGGCGATGTTCACGCGGAGCCTGGCGCAGCGGCTGGACCAGTACGCGGCGATGTCGGCGGTGCTCGCGGAGGACGGGATGCCGCTGCTCCCGGGGACGATCTACATCGGGGAGGGGGGGCTGCACACGCGGATCCGGCGGGGCGTGGGGCGAGCGCTGGCGCTGGAAGTCTCGCGGGAGCCGGCGGAGGCGCTGTACCACCCGAGCGTGAACGAGCTGTTCGGCAGCGCCGCCCGCGTCTGCGGGTCGCGGACGCTGGGCGTCATGCTGACGGGGATGGGCGAGGACGGCGTGCACGGGGCGCGGGACCTGGTGGCCGCGGGGGGGCGGGTGATCGCCCAGCACGAGCGTTCGTGCGTCGTGTACGGGATGCCGCGGGCGGTGGTGGCGGCGGGGCTGGCGTGGGCGACGCTCGAGCCGGAGGGGATCGCGGCGACGCTGCGGCGGCTGTCGGGCGGGGGT
>CAYMFP010000010.1:0-25052 GCA_964389385.1 uncultured Phycisphaeraceae bacterium
CGCGGGGAGGGCGGGCGGGTGTGGGTGCCGCGGAAGAAGGGGGACGACCGGCACCCGACGCAGATCCCGGAGCACGAGCGCTGGTACTTCCTCGAGGAGAAGTACCCGAAGTACGGGAACCTGGTGCCGCGGGACATCGCGACGCGCGAGATCTTCGACGTGTGCGTGAACCAGGGGATGGGGATCGGCGGGCAGAACCAGGTCTACCTGGACCTGACGCACAAGGACCCGGAGTACCTGACCCGCAAGCTCGGCGGGATCATGGAGATCTACGAGAAGTTCGTGGGCGAGGACCCGCGGCACGTCCCGATGAAGATCTTCCCGGGCGTGCACTACACGATGGGCGGGCTGTGGACGCGGTACACGAAGGGGTCGTACGACCCGGCGGAGCCGCGCGGGGCGCACCGGAGCGGGGACGTCCCGCCGGTGGACGCGCAGCTCGGGCGGGGGATGTCGCCCGGGGCGCCGGACAACATGATGACGAACATCCCCGGGCTGTACGCGTTCGGCGAGGTGAACTTCGCCTACCACGGGGCGACGCGTCTGGGGGCGAACGCGCTGCTGAGCTGCATCTTCGACGGGCTGTTCTGCGGGCCGAGCGTGATCAGCTACATGCGCGGGCTCGACGCGCCGGCGGCGACGCTGGACGCCTCCGTCTTCGACGCGGCGGCGCGGCGCGAGCAGGAGAAGCAGGACCGGCTGCTCGCGACGGCGCAGGGCGCGGGCGATCCGGCCGCGGCCGATCCGCGGTACAACCCGTACCAGATCGCGGCGGAGATGGGCGAGGAGATGACGGCGGCGTCGACGGTGGTGAAGACCGAGGCGCGGCTGGAGCAGTGCCTGGCGAAGCTGGCGGAGCTGAAGGAGCGGTACCGGGGCGTGCGGCTGGGCGACGCGTCGGCGTGGACGAACCAGACGCTGAGCTTCACGCGGGCGCTGGGGGACATGCTGGTGCTGGCGGAGGTGATCGCGGAGGGGGGGCGGCTGCGGAAGGAGAGCCGCGGGAGCCACTTCCGGCCGGACTACCCGGAGCGCGACGACGCGAACTTCATGAAGACGACGGTGGCGGAGCACCAGCCGGACGGGTCGCACCGGTTCTTCTACCGGGAGATCGACGCGCGGCTGGTGAAGCCGCGTCCGCGGACGTACGGGAAGGTGGAGGCCGCGGACACGAAGCAGCAGCCGGTGAAGGGGGTGGACGGCGTGCCGGCGGACCGGCAGTACGTGGCGACGGTGACGGGGCGGCCCGGGGACGAGCCGGAGAAGTCGAAGTAGCGGCGTGGCCGTGGGCGGATCGTGTGCCGGGTGGAGAAGTCGCGCGACGGGCGGGACTTCCTGGAACGCTGAGGTGAAGCCATGGTGTCAGTGAGCGGCGGAGCGAACACGGAGCGTGCGGGGGGCACCGCGACCCGGGCGGCGTCGGGGCGGACCGTGATCTTCCGCATCAAGCGGTGCGACGGGCCGGGCAAGCCGTCGCGGTGGGAGGAGTTCGACGTCCCGGTCGAGCCGAACGCGAACGTGATCAGCTGTCTGCGGTGGATCTCGGCGAACCCGGTGACGCGGGACGGGAAGCGCACGACGCCGATCGTGTGGGACTCGGGGTGCCTGGAGGAGGTCTGCGGCGCGTGCACGATGGTGATCAACGGGCGCGTGCGGCAGAGCTGCTCGTGCCTGATCGACAACTACGCCCCGAACGAGGGCGACGTGATCACGCTGGAGCCGATGAGCAAGTTCCCGGTGGTGCGCGACCTGTGGGTGGACCGGGAGCGGATGTTCCACAACCTGAAGCGCGTGAAGGGCTGGGTGCCGATCGACGGGACGTACAGCCTGGGCGGCGGGCCGAAGGAGTCCCCGCAGAAGCAGGAGCTGCGGTACATCCTGAGCACGTGCATGACGTGCGGGTGCTGCCTGGAGGCGTGCCCGCAGTACGTGGTCGAGCCGGACCGGAAGGAGTGGGACACGGCGTTCGTGGGGGCGCAGATCTTCGGGCAGGTGCAGCTCTTCAACGAGCACGAGACGGGCCGGCAGCTCAAGCATGACCGGCTGGACGTGCTGATGGGCCCCGGCGGTCTGAACGACTGCGGGAACGCCCAGAACTGCGTGAAGGTCTGCCCGAAGGGGATCCCGCTGGTCGACTCGATCGGCGCGCTCGGGCGGGCGCTGACGATCCACTCGGTGGCGAAGTTCTTCAGCGCGAAGAAGTAAGCCCGGATCGCGGGGCGTCCGGGTCCCCGGGCGTCCGGGAATCTGGGAATCCGGCGATCGAGAGCCCCGGGCCTTCGCGGCGTGTTCACCCGCCGGAGCCGCGGAGGCGCAGCTCGAGTTCGACCGCGCCGCCGGGACGCACGACCGTGATCTTCACGACGTCGCCCGGCTCGTGCGAGGCGAGGATGGGCAGCCAGGCCGTGACGGTGGTGAGCGGCTTCCCGTTCCACGCGACGATGCGGTCGCCCGGGACGAGCCCGGCCTCGGCGGCCGGGGTGTTCGGGGCGACGTGCTCGACGAGGATGCCCTCCTCGGCGCCGCGCCCGGGGCGGATGCCGACGAGCACGCGGGACTCCACGGGCGTGAAGTCCTCGGCCTCGCCGGGCCCGGCGGGCTCGGCCCTCGCGGGCGAGCCGGCGGCGGACGGGGCGGGCTCGGGCGCCGCGAAGGGCAGGCGTCGCTCGCGGGTCGCGGCGTCGAGGGCGAGGTCGATCGCCGCGCCGACGACGGAGACCGCGCCGACGCGGCGGATCTTCTCCGGCGTGTCGGTCACGGCGTGGTAGTCGTCGTGCATGCCGGTGAAGAAGAAGACGTTCGGCACGCCCGCGTCGTGGAAGCTGGCGTGGTCGCTGCGGCGGCGGCCGATGGTGGCGGGGCGCCAGGCGAGGCCGGCGGCCGCGGTGTGCTCGTCGATCAGGGCGCGGAGGTCGGGGGAGGACTCGAAGCCGTCGATCTCGACGGTCTGCCCGCGGAGGCGGCCGATCATGTCGAGGTTGACCATGAGCTGGTGCGCCTCGATCGGGGCGGGCGGGCTCTCGAGGTAGCGGCGGGAGCCGCGGAGCCCGGCCTCCTCGGCCGTGAAGAGGGCGAAGACGATCGACCGCCGCGGCTGGTCGCCCATGCGGTCGTAGCGCCGTTTGAGCAGCTCGGCGGCGAGGAGGACGCCCGCGACGCCGGAGGCGTTGTCGTCGGCGCCCGGGTGGACCTGCCCGCGGGCCCAGGGCGTGCGGGAGCCGTAGCGCCCGAGCCCGATGTGGTCGTAGTGGGCGCCGATGACGACGATCTCGCCCGCGAGCGGGCCGGCGCCGGGGAGGAGGGCGGCGACGTTCTCGGTGTTCGTCGGGGTCCGGGCGATCTCGGCCCTGAGCGAGACGGAGACGTTGCGGAGGGGGACGAGCCCGCCCGATGTGCCGGCGAGGCGCACGAAGTCCGCGAGCCCGCGCCCTTCGCCGGAGGGGTCGCCCGCACGGAGGAGGGCGTCGGCCTGGGCCGGCGCGAGCTGGAAGACGGGCACGTCAACGCCGGACCACGCGGCCGTCTGCTCGAACGTCGGCAGCGGCGGGTCCGTCGCCGCGGGGGTGGGGGGCGTGACGAGGAGGACGGCCTCGGCGCCGCGTTCGACGGCCGCGGCGATCTTCCGGCGGACGGCCGAGGCGCGGGACCAGGCGCCGTCCTCGGTGAGCCGCGAGCGGCCGTCGGGGGTGAGCGGCTCGTAGCGGAGGATCAGGGCGGCCTTGCCGGCGAGGCTGGCGCCCTCGTGGTAGGTCGTGTAGTCCGTGCCGGGGTGGTCGATGGAGAAGCCCGCGAAGACGACGGGGCCGGAGAAGGCGCCGGAGCCGGAGGCGCCGTGGACGGTGAAGTGCGTGTCGGGGAGGAGGATGTCGGTGGTGCCGCCGCGGGTGATGCTGAGTTCGCGGCCGCGGAGTTCGGGGTCGGCGAGCCAGTGCAGGCCCTGGCGGTAGGAGGGGGAGCCGCCCTCGACGGCGGGGGGGAAGGCGGGGCGGAGGCCGATGCGGCGGAGGGCGTCCTCGATGTAGTCGGCCGCGCGCTCGATGCCGGGCGTGCCGGGGGCTCGGCCCTGGAAGTAGGGGTTGCTGAGGGCCTCGAGGTGCCGGTGGAAGACGAGGACCGGCTCGCCCTGCCGGGAGAGGGCGTCGGCGATGGGATCGGGGGTGTCGCCGGCGGGCGGGGCGGGGGATGGGGCCGCGGGTGGGGCGGGTTCGGCGGGCGGAGGTGAGGCCTCGCCGGCGGGCCGGGGAGGCGCGGCGAGGAGCGGCGGGGCGCACGCGAGGAGGAGGAGCAGCGGCGCGGACGGGACGGAACGGGACGGATGGGAGTGGAATGCCATGCTGCGGGCCCGGGCGGGTGTCGCGGGTCGCGGAGTGCGAGCGGCGAGGGTACCGGCGTCGCGTGGGGTGTGCGCGGTGGGGCGTTCGGACGCCCCTAGGATTCTCCGCCCCCTGGCGCGTCGGCCGGACCGAAGCGGGCGGGGCGTCGATTCTTTGAGGGACGTACGCGAATGACGACCGCCGAGACCGTCGGTTCCAGGCCTGCTCGCTCCGCTCACCCCGGCCGCCGCGCCGCCGACGCCCGGAGCGGGGGGGAGGGCGCCGCCCGCCTGCTGGACGGGCTGGACACGTTCGCGCGCCGGCACCTGGGGCCGGACGCGGGCGAGGTCCGGTCGATGCTGTCGACGCTGGGGTACGAGACGCTGGAGGAGTTCATCGACGCGGCGGTGCCGGACGCGATCCGCGAGCGCCGGGAGCTGGCGCTGCCGGCGCCGCGCACGGAGAGCGAGACGCTCGCGCTGCTGCGGGAGATCGCGTCGGAGAACGAGATCTACCGCTCGTGCATCGGGATGGGGTATCACGGGACGATCACGCCGCCGGTGATCCTGCGGAACATCCTCGAGAACCCGCAGTGGTACACGCAGTACACGCCGTACCAGGCGGAGATCAGCCAGGGGCGGCTGGAGGCGCTGCTGAACTTCCAGACGATGGTGGCGGACCTGACGGGGCTGCCGCTGGCGAACGCGAGCCTGCTGGACGAGGGGACGGCGGCGGCGGAGGCGATGTCGATGTCGGTGAACATCGCCTCGGACAAGCCGCGGCGGTTCTTCGTCGCCAGCGACTGCCACCCGCAGACGATCGAGGTGGTTCGGACGCGGGCGGACTCGCTGGGGATCGAGCTGCTGGTGGGGAACGCGCAGGACTTCGATCCGGAGCGCGAGGCGGTGGCGGGGATCCTGCTGCAGTACCCGACGACGCACGGGTACATCGCCGACGACCGCGACCTGATCGGGCGGGCGAAGCGGACGGGGGCGGTGGTGGCGGTGGCGGCGGACCTGCTGGCGCTGACGCTGCTGACGCCGCCGGGGGAGCTGGGGGCGGACATCTGCGTCGGGACGGCGCAGCGGTTCGGCGTGCCGATGGGGTACGGCGGGCCGCACGCGGGCTTCATGTCGACGCACGAGGAGCACGCCCGGAAGATGCCGGGGCGGATCATCGGCGTGTCGCGGGACAGCCACGGGAACCCGGCGCTGCGCCTGGCGATCCAGACGCGCGAGCAGCACATCAAGCGCGACCGGGCGACGAGCAACATCTGCACGGCGCAGGTGCTGCTGGCGATCATGTCCGGGATGTACGCGGTGTACCACGGGCCGGAGGGCCTGCGGCGGATCGCGACGCGGGTGCACGCGCTGACGCTGGCGCTCAAGAGCGGGCTGGAGGGGATGGGCGTCGAGGTGCCGGTGAACCGCCCGGTGTTCGACACGCTGCGGGTGCGGCCGGCGCACGCGCAGCGCGTCGTCGAGGCGTGCCGGTCGCGGCGGATCAACGTGCGCGACTTCGGCGACGGGACGCTGGGGATCACGCTGGACGAGACGGCCGACCGCCGGCTGATCGTCGACCTGCTCTCGGCGTTCTCCGAGGCGGAGAACGGGGGCACCGACCGCTACACGGAGGACGAGATCGACGGCCTGCTCTCCGACCAGCCGGCGGAGTACCCGGAGCCGTTCGCGAGGAAGAGCGCGTACCTGACGCACCCGGTCTTCAACCAGCACCACAGCGAGACGGAGATGCTGCGCTACATCACGAAGCTGCAGCGCCGCGACCTCTCGCTGGCCGACAGCATGATCCCGCTCGGGTCGTGCACGATGAAGCTGAACGCGACGACGGAGATGATCCCGATCACCTGGCCGGAGTTCGGGGGCCTGCACCCGTTCGCGCCGGCGGAGCAGGCGCGGGGCTACCGCCGGCTGTTCCGCGAGCTGGAGTCGTGGCTGGCGACGATCACCGGGTTCGCGGCGGTGAGCCTGCAGCCGAACGCGGGCTCGCAGGGCGAGTACGCGGGGCTGATGACGATCCGGGCGTACCACCGCTCGCGCGGGGAGGGGCACCGGGACGTCTGCCTGATCCCGGAGTCGGCGCACGGGACGAACCCGGCGTCCGCGGTGATCGCGGGGATGCGGGTCGTCGGCGTGAAGAACCTGCCGAACGGGGCGATCGACTTCGCCGACCTCCGCAAGAAGGCCGAGGCGCACGCCGACCGCCTCGCGGCGCTGATGGTGACCTACCCGAGCACGTGCGGGGTGTTCGAGAGCAACATCAAGGACGTGTGCGCGCTCGTGCACGAGCACGGCGGGCAGGTGTACATGGACGGGGCGAACATGAACGCGCAGGTGGGGCTGACCAGCCCCGGGTTCCTGGGCGCGGACGTGTGCCACCTGAACCTGCACAAGACGTTCTGCATCCCGCACGGCGGGGGCGGTCCGGGGATGGGCCCGATCGGCGTGGCCGAGCACCTGGCGCCGTTCCTGCCCGGGCACATCGAGTCGCCATCCTCCGCCGGCGAGGCGGCGTGGGTGCGCGTCGGCGGCGAGCGGGCGGTGGGGCCGATCTCGGCGGCGCCGTACGGGAGCGCGAGCATCCTGCTCATCAGCTACGCCTACATCGCGATGATGGGGGCGGAGGGGCTGACGCGGGCGACGGCGCTGGCGGTGCTGAACGCGAACTACATGGCCAAGCGCCTGGAGGGGCACTACGGCGTGCTCTTCGCGGGCGAGAACGGGCGGTGCGCCCACGAGTTCGTGATCGACTGCCGCCCGTTCGACAAGTCGGCCGGGATCAAGATCGACGACATCGCCAAGCGGCTGATCGACTACGGCTTCCACGCCCCGACGATGAGCTGGCCGGTGCCCGGCACGCTGATGATCGAGCCGACGGAGTCGGAGTCCAAGGCCGAGCTGGACCGCTTCTGCGACGCGCTGATCCAGATCCGCGAGGAGATCGCCAAGATCGAACGCGGCGAGTGGGGGCGCGAGGACAACCCCCTCAAGCACGCCCCGCACACGATCGCGGCGGTCTCGTCGGACTCGTGGCCGCACGCCTACGGGCGGGAGGTCGCGGCCTACCCGGCGCCGTGGCTGCGCGAGCACAAGTTCTGGGCCTCGGTCGGGCGCGTCGACAACCCGTACGGGGATCGGAACCTGCTCTGCACCTGCCCGCCGGTGGGCGAGGTGGAGTCGGTCGTCGGTCCGGAGTGAGCGGAGGTCGGGCGGTGCCACCATCGGATCCAGCGTCCGCGGCCCGCCGGGAGGCGTGGCCCCCCGGCTACCGGCGCGGGCCGGAGCCGAGCCCGTTCGCCGACCTCGTGGACCGGGAGAACCCGGTGATCGAGGTGGTGGACTGGGAGACGGCGCGGGTTCTCCGGGCCATGGCGCCGGGAGAGCGCGTCGCGCGGGCGACGGCGTTGTGGCGTCTGGCGCGAGACACGGCGGCATCCGCGGTGCGCAGGCGGTGGCCTGACTGGAGCGATCGGGACATCCGGAACGAGGTTGCGAGGAGAGTGGGCGGTGGATCCGTCAGAACTGCTCAGGCTGCTCGTCGAGACGCTCGAACGTCTTGACATCAAGTACGCGATCACCGGTGGCTTCGCTGCGATCGCGTACAGCGAGTTCCGGACGACGCAGGACATCGACGTGGTCATCGATATCCGGTACGGCCAGGTCGACCCGCTCCGGGAGGCATTCGGCGGAGAGGACTTCTACCTCGCGGAAGAGGCCATGCGTCACGCCGTGGCGCACGGCGGGATGTTCAACGTCATCCACCTCCCGAGCGGGCTGAAGCTGGACCTCACCATCTCGAAGCTGGAGCCCGTGGATGAGATCCGCTTCTCCCGTCGGGAGCGCGTCGAGATCGGCGGCGTCGAGGCTTGGTTGTTGTCGCCGGAGGACGTGATCCTGTCCAAGCTGGAGTGGGTGCGGATGGGCGCGGGCGAGAAGCAGCTGCGGGACTGCGCCAGCATCGTGCGGGTGCAGGGGCCGGACCTGGACCGGGCGTACATCGCGCAGTGGGCGCCCAGGCTCGGGGTCGAGCGGCTGTGGGAGCGGGTGCGGGAGGTCGCCGACCGCCCGGACGACCCTCCGGGGCGGTAGCCGGCCGGGGCGCTTGGCGGACGCCCGGCCGCCCGGTACGCTGCGCGCGTGCAGCCCTCGCCCGAACCGACCGTCGCCGAAGACCTGATCGACCGTCTCGAGCGGCGGCGGTGCCGCACGGACGCCGTCGTGGGGTGGTGCGGCATGGGGGCGTTCCTGGCGTTCCTGCCCGGCGGCCTCGGCCTGCTGCCGCTCGCGAACACGCCGGCGCTGCCGCTCGCGGCCGCGGCGTGGGCGTCGTCGTGGTCGGGCTGCTGATCCCGCGGTCGCGGCCGCCTTCGTCCGGCGCGGCGCGCTCGCCCGCTACGGGCGGCTGCGGCGGGAGGCCGCGCCGCTGCCGCTCCGCGATCTCCTGCGGCCCACGCCGCTCGCGCCCGGCGTCCGCCTCGGGCGCGCGGTGGTGCGCGAGCGGTCGGAGGAGCGGCTCGCGGTCGAGGCGAAGCCCGGGCACGGCGGGCGGGTGCTGCGCAGCCTGGCGCAGCTCGGGCTCGGGGTCGGGGCGGCCGTAGGCATCGCCTGGTTCCTCCGGTCGCAGACGTGGGTGTTCCACAACTCCTCCGGAGACTGGCTCGTCCGGGCGTTTTCGGCCGTCGTCGCGCTCGCCTGCTTCGGCGCCGGTCTCGCGGCCGCGCGGCGGCGCGTGGTGGGGTTCGAGCTGAGGCGCGGAGCCCCGGGGGAGCCGGGCGTGCTCGTGCGGCCGGGCGCGTGACGGGCGGCGTCGTGCGGGCCCGCAAGCGCCGGTCGGGCGCATGCTCTATCCTCCAGCCATGGCAGGACCGACGCGGGAGGTGAACTTCGACGGGCTGGTGGGGCAGACGCACAATTACGCGGGGTTGAGCCCGGGCAATCTCGCGAGCGAGAAGCACCGCGGGGCGGTCTCGAGCCCGCGGCGGGCGGCGCTGCAGGGGCTGGCGAAGATGCGCCGGCTGATGGAGCTGGGGCTGACGCAGGGCGTGCTGCCGCCGCAGGAGCGGCCGGACGTCTGGACGCTGCGGCGTCTCGGCCTCGGGAAGGGCGGGCGGGGGACGGACGCGGAGGTGATCGAGGAGGCGGCCCGGCGGTCGCCGGCGCTGCTCAGCGCGTGCTCGTCGGGGTCGAGCATGTGGACGGCGAACGCGGCGACGGTGGCGCCCTCGGCCGACACGGGCGACGGGCGGGTGCACCTGACCCCGGCGAACCTGGTGGCCCACCTGCACCGGGCGCTCGAGGACCGGCAGACGGAGCGGGCGCTGCGGGCGATCTTCCGGGAGGGGCCGCGGTTCCGCGTGCACGCGCCGCTGCCGAGCGTGACGGCGTTCGGGGACGAGGGGGCGGCGAACCACATCCGCTTGTGCGCACGGCACGCCGAGCCGGGGGTGCAGGTGTTCGTGTACGGGCGGTGCGCGCTGGAGGAGACGCGCGAGCGGATCGTCCGGACGCCGGGCGCCTCAGAGGCCCCGCGGCGCGAGCCGCCGGCGGACCCGAGGAAGTACGTCGCGCGGCAGACGCTGGAGGCCAGCGAGGCGATCGCGCGCCTGCACGGGCTGAGCGAGGAGCGGACGCTCTTCGTGCGGCAGAACCCGGACGTCATCGACGCGGGTGTGTTCCACAACGACGTGATCAGCGTGGGGAACGAGAACGTGCTGCTCTACCACGAGCGGGCGTTCGCCGAAGGGGACGCGGCGATCGACGGGATGCGGCAGCGGCTCCGCGGGCTGGGCGCCGACCTCGTGGAGATCCGGGTGACGGAGGAGGAGGTCTCGGTCGAGGAGGCCGTGGCGACGTACCTGTTCAACAGCCAGATCGTGACGCTGCCCGGCGGGGGCATGATGCTCGTGTGCCCGGGGGAGTGCGAGCGGAGCGAGCGCGTGCGGCGGCGGATCGACCGGATGCTGGCCGACGACAACCCGGTCGAGCGGGTCGAGTTCTTCGACCTGCGCGAGAGCATGCGCAACGGCGGCGGGCCGGCGTGCCTGCGGCTGCGGGTCGCGCTGACGGACGAGGAGCTGGCGGCCGTGAACCCGGGGGCGATCCTCACGCCGACGCTGGTCGGGGAGCTGGAGGCGTGGGTGCGGCGGCACTACCGCGAGGAGCTGCGCCCCGCGGACCTGGCGGACCCGCGGCTGGTGGACGAGACGCGGCGGGCGCTGGCGGAGCTGACGGAGATGCTGGGGCTGGGGGCGATCTATCCGTTCCAGATGGAGCGGTGAGGAGACGGGGTGGAGGGGAAGGGGGTGGGGGGAGACGCGGAGCCGCGTTCTTCCGCCGGTCAGTCCGCGGCGCTCTCGCCGGAGGCACCGGCCGTGCCGGCGGTGGCCTCGTCCGGGGCGTCGCCGATCGTGCCGTAGCGGGTGCGGCGTTCGTAGGCGAGCGGGCGGAAGCGGCGCTGGGCCTGGCCGTCGACGACGCGGGCGGACTGCAGGTGCGCGGGCCACCAGTCGTAGCCGGAGAGGGCGCGGTGCATGTAGTCCGGGGCGTCGATGATGAGGGCGCCGCGGAAGCGGTCGATGCTGCCGCCCTCGCCGCCGTTCTCGATCCACTGCTCGCGCTCGACGTTGTTCCGGATGAGGTCGATGAGATCGTCGAGCATCTCGTCGGTGGTCGGGCGGGCGTCGCCGTTCGCGCCCCGCCCGCCTCCACTCCCTCCGCCGAAGGGGTTGGCGGCGCCGCCTCCACTCCCGCCGCCCCCCTCGCCGCCGAGGTCGAACTCCGGCGGCTCGTCGAAGACGGGCTCGGGGATGAGCAGGTCGCGGACGTCGTAGATCTCCGTGCGGCGGAAGTCGTTCAGGCGCTCCTTGGGCCCGAACTGGATGGGCCCGTCGGGCGAGAACTGCCAGGCGTAGCCGCGGGGCTCGTTCGTGCGGGTTTCGACGGCCTCGAGCATCCGCTCGATGACGGTCAGGAAGGTGCCGCGGGGGACGTTGAAGGTCAGCTCCATCTCGGGGTCGAGCCCGGCGTCGCCCGAGTCCTCGAGCAGCATGGGCTCAAGGTCGGCGCCGGAGGCCTCGCGGAGGAAGCGGATGATGTCGCCGACGGAGGCGTTCTCGAAGTTGATCGAGATCGGGCTGAGGAGGCGGGCGAGGTTCTGGGCCCGCGGGTCGGCGAGGTTCATGCTCGCGCGGGAGCGGACGGCCGCGTCGGGGTCGCGCAGGCCCTGGGCGGCGGCCGGAAGAGCCGCGGCCGCGGGCGTCAGGAGGAGGGCGAGGAGGGCTGTGCGCACGGCGACGCTCCTTGAGGGGCGGGCCCCGCCGGAGGCGGGGAGCCGCGGGTTCAGGGGCACGATCCGCAGGCCGATGGAAACGGTTCCCGCAACCGGTGCGGTTCGGAACCGGTTGGCATCGGTATGGTACTGTTCTCGTTCGGGAGTCGCCGGAAGGGCGGCCCGGCAGCCCCTCGGAGACGGTTCAGGATGATGCGGAGCCCGCTGCTGATGAGCGTCCAGCCCACCCTGCGGTTGCGGGCCCAGTCCGGCCCCGGGATGGTCGACTACGTGGTGCCGGTGGAGGGCGGGGTCGTGGTCGGGCGGAGCCGGGAGTGCGGGCTGGTGCTGCGTCCGGACGACACTGTTTCTCGGAAACATTGCAGCATCGTGCCCGTGCTCGGGCGGTGGGTGGTGGACGATCTCCAGAGCAAGCACGGCACGACGGTGAACGGCGTGCAGATCGTGCCCGGGCAGGGCGTGACGCTGGAGGACGGGGATCTCCTCGGCATCGGGGACTGGACGCTGCTCGTGGAACTGGAGCGGTTGTAAGCGGCGAGCCGCGGGGGTGGGGTGCGGTGGGGTGGCGGTGGCGGCGGGGAGTGCGGGGTGGGGGGAATGGCTGGAATGAAGAAGGGCCGCGACCCGTCGGTCGCGGCCCTCGCGTTTGTTCCGGGCCCTGCGGGGGAGCGGCTCAGCCGCCGTTGTTCGGGGCGTCGCCCTCCGGGGCTTCGCCCTGCGGGCGTGCGTCCGGCTCGTCCTGGCCCTGCGGGGCGTCGATGTCCACGCGGAAGACCTGCGTGGACTCGGCCTCGACGACCGGGGTCTCGAGGGCGTCGGAGGTCAGGCGGACGTTGATGCGGGCGTCGCCCTCGCGGACGCCGCGGACGCGGACCTGCCAGGTCGCGTTCGCCTGGGGCGCGAGGGTCGGGATGGCGCCGAAGGTGATGCCGTCGCGGGCGCGGGCCGCCTGCGTGACGCCCTGGGCGCCGATGAGTTCGAGGTGACGGCTGAACTGCGCCGAGACCTCGACGTTCTCGGCGGCGACGTTGCCCTGGTTCCGGACGACGATGGTGTAGATCTCCTCGCCGCCGACGCGGATCGGGTCGTTCTGGTCGATGACCTCGAGGAGGAGGCCGGCGACGCCCTGCGCGGCGAACGGCGCCTCGGCGCGGACCGGGTCGGTGTTGGCGGCGTCGGCGACGGCGCGGTTCAGGTAGTCGCCGGGCTGCGTGGCCTCGATGCGGATGCGCACGGTGCGCGACTGCTCGGGGCGGAGGTCGCCGAGGTTCCACGTGACCTGGTTGCCCGAGACCTGCGCCTGGGGCTCGGTCCCGACGACGCGGGCGTTCGCGGGGACGGTGTCGGTGAGGGTGACGCTGCGGGCGACGCCGTTGCCGGTGTTGGCGACGGTGATCTCGAACGGCACGTCGATGTTCGTGTAGGTGCGCTGCGGCCCGGTCTTGCGGATCGCGAGGCGCGGGGCGACGACGACGGTGGTGGCGCGGGCCTCGTCGGAGAGGCCGCCGGCCGCGCGGGCCGTCGCCTCGTTGACGAACTCGCCGGCCCGTTGCGGGACGGCGCGGACGGTCATCGTGCGGGTCTGCCCGGCCTCGAGGTCGCCGACGTTGAAGGTCGTCGTGCGCTGCGAGTTGCCGGCGGGCTCGAGCCCGTCGGGCAGGCGGTCGACCACCTGGACGGAGCGGGCCGTGCCGACGCCGCTGTTCGTGACGGTGAGGCGGTAGGCGATCGCCTCGCCGACGTCGGCCGTGCGCGGGCCCTCCTTCGTGAGCTGGAGTTCCGGCTGCGTGACGTTGACGAAGGCGCACAGGACGGGCGTGTAGCTCACGGCCGTGCAGATGCGGAAGCGTCCGGCCTGCGAGAAGCCGTTGGAGGTGACGCGGATGGTGCGCGATTCGCCGGGCATGAGGTCGCCGACGCGGTAGGAGGCGCCGCCGGTGAGGGCGCCCTCCCGCGGGCGGGGCTGCCGGGCGTCCTGCTGCTGCGCGTCCTGGCGGCCCTCGCGGATGTACGGGCGGTCGGCGGCGGCGTTGTCCCCGGCGCCGGGCAGGGGACGGATGTACAGCTCGGGGAACTCGGGGTCGGCGCCGCCCGCGGCCCCGCCCTGCCGGGCGAAGCGGCCGTCGCCGGCGGCGCGGCGTCCGGCGGCCTCGGCGTCGGCCGGGGTGACCAGCGTCGGGTCGTACTCGGTGACGACGACGTCGGTGAGGGCGAATTCGGAGACGTTCTCGATCGTGACGGTGTAGGTGAGTTCATCGCCCGCGAGGACGTCCTGCGGCACGTTCTTCGTCACGCGGACGATGGCGTCGCGCTGCGACCCCGTCGGGTAGTACAGCGACATGCTGTCCGTGGCGGCGCGCTGCTGCCGGCGTTCGGCGTTGCTCTGCTGCGTCCCGCCGGTCTGTCCGGTGTCGGCGGCCGCGGCCGTCCTCTGTCCCTGACCCCGGGTACCGGCGTCTCTCGTGGATTGACAGCCGGCCGCGGCGAGCGCTGCGGCGGCGACGAAGCAGACAGCCCCCCTGACGAGGGCGGTCCAACCTGCGGGCTTCATCCCATACTCCTTTCAAGTCGTCGAAGCGGAAGAGAGAAAGGGTCCAAAGGCGCACGCACCGCGGGGGCGGTGCGGGCGCATGAACGTCTGAGAAGGACGGGGGCGGGCCCCCGCGGAGATCTGCGATGCACCGGATCGCCCCGCAAGAGCGGCGGGAACGGTGCTGATTCGGGGGACGCGGTTTCGGGGCGTGAAGATGGGCGGATGCGGCAGCGCCGCGGGCGCGGCACCGATGCGCGCCACGGGGGCCGGCTCAGGCCCGGCGGGCGGCCTCGACGAGGCGGCGGAGTTCCTCGAACGCCTGGAGGGGCGAGAGCGACTCGATGTTGAGGCGACGCAGCTCCGCCACGGCCGGGTGCTCGACGTATTCGGTGAAGAGCCCGAGCTGATCGTTCTTCTTCGCGGAGCGGGCGGGGACGCGCTCCGGTTCCGGGCGGACCTGCGGGGCGTGGGCCGAGTGCACGCTGAGGGATTCGAGGATCTCCTCGGCCCGGCGGGTGACGGCCGTGGGAATGCCGGCGAGGCGGGCGACGTGGACGCCGTACGAGCGGTCGGCGCGCCCCGGGGCGATGGTGTGCTGGAAGACGATCTCCTGGTGCCCGTCGGCGTTCGTCCATTCCCGCACCTGCACGTGCAGGTTGACGACGCGCCCCGGCATCCGCTCGGCGAGTTCGGTGAGTTCGTGGTAGTGCGTCGCGAAGAGGGGGGGGGGGGGGGGGGGGGCCCCGCCCCCCCCGGCGGCGGGGGGGGCGGGGGGCCGCTCCTCGGTCAGCCCCTCGGCGATGGCCCAGGCGAGGCTCAGCCCGTCGAGCGTGCTCGTGCCGCGGCCGATCTCGTCGAGGATGACGAGCGAACGCCCGGTGGCGTTGTTGAGGATCGCGGCGGTCTCGGTCATCTCGACCATGAAGGTCGACTGCCCGCGGTGCAGGGCGTCGTCGGCGCCGACGCGGGTGAAGATGCGGTCGGCGACGCCGATGGTGGCGCGGTCGGCGGGGATGAACGAGCCGCACATCGCCAGGAGCGTGAGCAGCGCGGTCTGGCGGATGAAGGTGCTCTTGCCGCCCATGTTGGGGCCCGTGATGAGAGCCAGCGTCGGGGCGGCCGCGGTCCGGGCGGGAGCAGCAGAACCCAGATCGGCAGAACTCGGATCGGATCGTGCCTTGTGGCCCGTTTCCGCGCTCCGACCTGCTTTTCCGCTGTTCTGCGGTTCCGGGCTTTCGCGCAGCGCCAGCTCACCGGGGTGCGGGCCGAGTTCGATGTCGTTGGGGACGAAGTTGCTGCCGAGGAGTTCGTCGAGGACCGGGTGGCGCCCGCCGTGGATGTGCAGGGCGGGCTCGTCCACGACGTCGGGGCGCGTCCACCCGCGGTGGCGGGCTTTCTCGGCGAAGCCCTGGAGGACGTCGAGTTCGGCGACGGCCGCGGCGAAGCGGGCGGCGTGGGGGACGACCCGCGCCGCCTCCTCGCAGAGGGCGTCGAAGAGGCGGCGTTCGCGCTCGAGGGCGCGGGCCTCGGCGGTGGTCACCTTGTCCTCGAACTGCTTGAGTTCCGGCGTGATGTAGCGTTCGGCGTTCTTGAGCGTCTGCTTGCGGCTGAAGGCGTCCGGCGCGCGGCGGGCCTGGGCGGCGGGCAGCTCGATGTAGTACCCGAAGACCTTGTTGAAGCCGACCTTCAGGCTCGGCAGGTCGTGCTCGGCGACGAGGCGGGCCTGGTAGTCGGCGAGCCACTGCCCGGCGTCGCGCTGGAGGAGGCGAGCCTCGTCCAGCTCGGGGTCGACGCCGTCGCGGATGAGCCCGCCCTCGCGCAGGTGCGCGGGCGGGTCGTCGACGCAGCGCTCGGCGATGCGGGCGGCGAGGGGGGCGAGGTGCTCGCGGGCGTCCTCCAGCACGCGGCGCTGCGACGCGAGGGCCGGGGCGTTGTCCGTGGCGGCGAGCAGCGCGTCGATCGTCCCGAGCGAGCGTCCGAGGGCGACGAGGTCGCGCGGCGTGGCGCGCCCGAGCGCGATCCGACCGGCGATGCGGGCGACGTCCTGCACGTCGGCGAGGGCGGCGCGGAGTTCGTCGCCGGCCCGGCGGTCGCTCAGCAGCGTGGCGACGGCGTCCTGGCGGGCGCGGATCGCGGCGGCGTCGGCGAGCGGGCGGCAGAGCCAGTCGCGGACGAGGCGCTTGCCCATCGCCGTGCGGAAGACGCAGCGCGGGCCGGCCCGGGCGCACAGGAAGACGCCGAGCAGCGAGCCCTCCGGCGCGTCGCTGCGGATGGTGCGCTCCACCTCGAGGGCGCGGAGGCTCGTCGCGTCGATGCGGCAGACGCCGGCCGGGGACTCGCGGCGCGGGGCCGCGAGGTGCGCCAGCGTCGCGCGGCGCGTCTGGAACTCCGAGCCGCTGGCGACGCCCTGCCCGTCCCCCCCGGCCGGCTCCCGGTCGACCGCCTGCGTCTCGCGGAGGTAGCGGATCGCCGCCCCGAGGGCGGGGAGCGCGCAGTCCCCGTCGGAGAGCCCGAAGCCGGAGACGCTGCGGACGCCGTACTGCTCGCGGATCGCTTCGAGGGCCTCGTCCTCGCGGAAGTGCCAGGAGGGGCGCCCGACGGGGTGCAGCCCGAGGGCGTCGGCGAGGCGGGCGACCCGCGGGGGCACCTTCCCGTCGTCCGTCGCGGCGTAGAGGATCTCGCGGACGCCGGAGCGCCCGAGCTCGTCGATCAGCGCGTCGCCCCCCGCGTCGGCGAGGCGGCAGTCGCCGGTGGAGAGTTCGACGAGGGCGATCCCGGCGTGGTCGTCCCCGGCCTCGTTGCGCCCGACGAAGCAGACGGCCGCGAGCACGTTGCTCGTCGCCTCGTCGAGCATCGACTCGTCGACGAGCGTGCCGGGCGTGACGACCTGCGTCACGGCCCGCTCGACGACGCCCCTGGCCTCCTTCGGGTCCTGGATCTGGTCGACGACGGCGACGCGGAAGCCGGCCTCGAGGGCCCGGCGGAGGTAGACGTCCCGCTGGTGGTGGGGGACGCCGCACATCGGCAGGTCGCTCTGGCGGCGGGTGAGGGTGAGCCCGAGGGCCTTGGAGACCTGCACGGCGTCGTCGCCGAAGAGTTCGTAGAAGTCCCCCATCCGGAAGAAGAGGACGCACCCCGGGCACTGCTCCTTGAAGGCCCGGAACTGGCGCATCGCGGGGGTGTTCCACGGGTCGGACATGGGGGAGTGAGGGTAGGGGCGGGGAGGCGGGCGCGGCGCGGCCGGTGCGATCCGCGGGCGGGGAGAGGGCGCCCGGAGCCGCGGACGGCCGGGCCGGGGGGACGCAGAACGCGGCCTGTCAGGCCCGGGTGTTCCGGGGCGGCGCCGTCGCGCCGTCGATCCAGCCGTCGAGCACGAGGCGGGAGGGCGGCGGCGCGGCGGGGTCGTCCAGCGCGGCGAGGGCCATGTCCGCGGCCGCGTGCCCCATCGACCAGCGGTCGAACTCGACCCGGGCGAGGCCCGGCCACGTGCCGCGGAAGAGGGGCATCGAGTCGCAGCAGGCGAGGGCGAAGTCCTCGCCCGGGCGGAGGCGCAGGTCCGCGCAGAGCGTCTGGAGACGCAGGGCGTCGTAGGCGGAGTAGGCGACGACCGCGGTCTCCGGGTCGGCGGAGCGGAGGGCGTCGGCGGCCTCGGCCGTCGGCACGCCCGGGCCGGAGCGGAACGCCTCGAACGCCAGCCCGCGGGCCTCGGCTCCGGCCCGGACGCCCGCGAGGCGGAGCGGCTCGCTGTAGTGGGGGCGGCCCTCGGAGGGCTCGGGACGCACGGTGTAGAGGACGCGGCGGCAGCCGAGATCGGCGAGGCGTTCGGCCGCGAGGCGCCCGGCGGCCTCCTCGTCGCGCCGGATGCACCGCTCGGGGCGCCAGACGTTGGCGTCGGCCCAGACGCAGGCGGGGTAGGCCTCCTCCGCCTGTTCCCGGATCTCCTCGCCCGCGACGCCGACGACGATGAGCCCGTCGAAGACGCGTTCGCGCAGCTCGCGCACGTCCGCGAGGCTCCGCTCCTCGGGCCCGATCCCGCGGAGGACCATGACGTACCCGCCCGCGGCGAGGCGGGCGTTGATGCCGACGAGGAAGTCCGCGGCCGCGTCGTGGGCCAGTCGCGCCGCCCCGCCCGGCCCGGAGGGCGCCGTCGCCGCGAAGACGCCGATCTGGTGCGTGCGCCCCGTGCGGACGGCGCGGGCGAGGGCGTTCGGGCGGAAGCCCATCTCGGCGGCCGTGTCGAGGATCTGCTGCCGCCGCCGCTCGGAGATGTACGAGCCCTGGGTGCTGCCGCTCAGGACGCGCGAGACGGTGGACTTGTGGATGCCCAGGCGCTGCGCGATCTCGTGGAGGGTCACCGCCATCCCGGCCTCCGCCGCGGCGCGCCCGCTCCCCCGCGGGGCCGGCACGCAATCGGTTGACGAACACCGCCAGCGTATCTCCCGCGAGGGGGCCGCGGCGGGCGGGGCTCCCTCAGCCCGGGAAGAAGGCGTCCTCGAGCATCAGGCTCAGCGTGTGGTAGATGGGCAGGTGGAACTCCTGGACGCGCAGCGTGCGGTCGGCCGGCGCGCGCAGGGCGATGTCGGCCAGCCCGGCGAGCGTTCCGCCGCCGCGCCCGGTCAGCGCCACGACGCGGCAGCCGCGGGCGCGGGCGGCCTGGGCGGCGAGGCAGACGCTGCGCGAGTTCCCGGAGGTGCTGATCCCGACGAAGACGTCGCCGGGGCGTCCGAGCGCCCAGGCGAGCTGCGCGAACTCCATCTCCCCCGCGACGTCGTTGGCGATCGCCGTGCGCAGCGCGTAGAAGCTGGTCAGCGGGATCGCGACGAGCCCGCCCTGGAGGCGGTCGGCGAGTTCGGGCGGGAGCTGGGCCCGCTCCTCGGCGCCGAGCGGGCGGCGGCTCTCGAACCCCTTGAGCAGCTCGCCCGCCCAGTGCTCGCAGTCGGCGGCGCTCCCCCCGTTGCCGGCGAGCAGGAGCTTGCCGCCGGCGCGAAGAGCGTCGCGCATCGCCTCGAAGGCCCGCTCCAGCTCCGGGCGGAGGGGGGCGAGGTCCGGGCACCGGGCGGCGAGCTCGTCGAGATGGCGGTGGGGGGCCTTGGCCGCGGGTTCAGGCATGGGCAGCGGGGTCCGTTCGGCGGGTGGGATCATCCGACGTGGGCGAGGACCTCGTCGAAGTTCATGGCCTGGGGCGTGTCGCGGGCCTGCGCCCACTTGACGGTCGGCCGCCCGCCCTCGCCGCGGGTGATGACGAACGTGCCGCGCTTGGAGATGTTCATCTCCTCCCAGTAGAGCCCGTAGGCCTTGCTGACCCGCCGGTGCATGTCGGCGAGGAGGGGCTGCTTGAGCCCGAGCTGGTCGGCCCAGGCCTTGAGGGCGAAGAACGAGTCGCAGGAGATGCCGACGACCTGGGCCTTCTCCGACCACTTCTCCATCTCCTCCGTGACGCACTTCATCTCGTTGGAGCAGACGGGGGAGAAGGCCATGGGGAAGAAGCAGAGGACGACGTCGCCCTTGGCGAGGGCGGCGGAGAGGGTCCAGTCGTTCTTGTTCTGGTCCTTGAGGGTGAAGTCGGGGGCGGGGTCGCCTTCGCGGAGGGGGGTGTCGCGCGGGGTGAGGGCGTCGCTCATGGTGGGGCTCCTGTGAGAAGGGGGCGGGAGACCGGAGTTGTACCTGCGCACCGGGGCGGATCTCCGGTCCGAGACCCGGCCGGAGCGGCGAGCGGCAGGGTATGCTGAGGGCGCGGCGAACGCTTCCCCCTGTCGGTCGTTCTCGCTTCGTTCGCCGGGCCGGGCTCTCCGGCGTTTGCTCGGGGGGAGATGTGATGCGAAGCCGCTCGAGGCAGGAGGCCCGATGAACGAGCACGTGACGCCGGTCGAGGGGGTGCACGATGGCCGCTCCGAGCCCGTGGAGGCCACGGCGGAGCCCACGCTCGCGGAGCGGTACGCCCGAACGCGGGAGCGCGTGGCGGCGGCGGCCCGGCGATCGGGGCGGCGGGCGGACGACATCCTCCTGGTGGCGGTGACCAAATACGCCGAGCCGGAGGACATCCGCGAGCTTATCCGCATGGGGCACAGGGACTTCGGTGAGAACCGGGTCCAGCAGCTCGCCCAGCGGGCGGGGGTGATCCAGGAGTGGGCCGAGCGGCAGCGGATCCTGCCCGAGACGCTGCGTGCGCACGCGGCGAGCTTCGGCGGGGGGACGGGCGACGACGTGATCGGGCTCCCGACCACGCTGAACGCCGACCGCCCGATCCGCTGGCACATGATCGGGCACCTCCAGCGGAACAAGGCGAAGAAGGTCGCCGAGTACTGCCGCCTGGTGCACTCGGTGGATTCGCTGCGCCTGGCGGAGGAACTCCAGACGATCGCGAACAAGCGCGATCAGGTGATGGACGTGCTGGTGCAGGTGAACTGCTCGGGCGAGGAGAGCAAGTACGGGTGCGCGGTGCCGGCGGCGCTGCCGCTGTGCGAGCAGATCGCGACGATGATCAACGTCCGGGTCCGGGGGCTGATGACGATGGCCCCGTACTCGGAGAACCCGGAGGACGCCCGCCCGGTCTTCGCCCGCTGCCGGGAGCTGTTCCAGGAGATCCGCGACGAGGGGATCGGCGAGGGGCGGTTCAACATCCTCTCGATGGGGATGTCCGGCGACTTCGAGGTGGCGATCGAGGAGGGGGCGAACCTCGTCCGCGTCGGGACGGCGATCTTCGGCGAGAAGCCGGTCGCGTCGGACGAGGACGAGGAGACGGAGGCCGAGGGCGACGAGCAGTAGGCTCGCCGTCCGCGCCGGGGGCGGCATGGAGGATGCCGGGCGGGCCCGGGCTTCAGGCGCTCGCCAGGCGCCCCGAGCGGGAGCGGGTGGCATTCATGTAGGCCTGGACGCTGCGCCCCGGGCAGGCGGTGGGGGCCCACTCCTGGTGCGTGCGCACCTCGGAGATCGGGATCCGGTAGCGGGCCATGAGGGCGGCGAGGAACGCGTCGAGGGCGGCCGCGTGCGTGCTGGTCAGCGGCTGCTCGTCGTAGTTGCCGAGGCAGACGACGCCGATGTTGCCGGGGTTGCGGTCGGCGACGTGGGCGCCCTGGAGGGTGAGGGGGCGCCCTTGGAAGACGCGCCCGGCGGGGTCGATCGCGAAGTGGTAGCCGATGTCGGCCCAGCCGCGGTTGCCCACGTGGTAGCTGCGGATCTGCTCGAGGCGGGCGGCGCTGGCGGAGACCGGGCCCTGGGTGAACGTGCTCATCCCGTCGTGGTGCACGGTGATGCAGCGCGGGGGGAGCATGGGGTCGGCGAGGGCGGGGTTGGGGCCGAAGCGGGCCCACTGGGAGCGGGGGATGACGCCGGGGGGAAGGGAGGGGTCGAAGCTCGCCCGGACGACCGGGGCGGCGCCGCCGGCGGCGGGCGGGAGGCTCGTGCGGCGGACGACCGGGTCTCCCGGGATCGGCTCGCCGACGCGGGAGACGACGCCGCCCACGCGGCGCTGGCCGCACCCGGCGAGGGCAAGGGCGCCCAGCCCGAGCGCGGCTCGGGCGGCGGTGCGGAGGGCTTGACGGCGGTGCATCTCGGAACTCACGTCGCGCTCATCGGCCGGGAGGGGCCCGCGAGTGTAGCGGCGGAGCGCATCCGTCCGATGTCCCCCCGAACGGCGGGTGGGCGCCCCGGCGGCCGTGCGGCGTCGGGCGGCGGCGGGGCGCAATCGGTGCGCCCGGGCCAGGAGGGTCCGGGCGGAGCAGAGCAGGAGGCTCGGATGTCGGTGAATGCGAAGTACGCGGCGGCGGGGCTGATCGGCGTGTTCGGTTTCGTCGCCGCCGCGGGGGCGGCGGGCGAGGCGGCCCAGCCCGAGGCCGGCGAGCAGGCGGGCGTGCCGGTGGAGTCGCTGGACGAGGACTGGCGTCCGTCGCTCCTCCGGGGCTGGAACGGCAGCATCACGCTCGGGCTCTCCGGGAGCGAGGGCAACACGGAATCCCTGAACTTCCGGGTGGACGTCGCCGGGGAGCGGCTGACGGAGGAGATCGAGACGCGTCTGAGCCTCTCGTACCGGTACGGGCAGGACGACGGGGACGAGAACGAGAACCGGTTCGAGGCGCGCGCCCGGAACGACTGGAGGTTCGAGGACTCGCGCTGGCGGTTCTTCGTCGAGGCCGCGTACTTCCACGACGAGTTCCAGGTCTGGCGGAACGCGGCGAGCGTGTTCGCGGGCCCCGGGTACGAGATCATCCGCAACGACCGGACGCAGCTCGTCGGGCGCGTCGGTGTCGGCGGTCGGTACGAGGACGACGGGCCGGCCGAGGGCTTCAAGCCGGAGGGGCTGGTCGGGCTCGACTTCAGCCACCAGATCACGGAGCGGCAGCGGGTGACGGCCCGGGCGACGTACTTCCCGAGCTTCGACGACTTCGGGGAGTTCCGCCTCGAGAACCAGGCGGCGTGGGAGATCCTCGTGGACCCCGAGGTCAACCTTCTCCTCAAGGTCGGCATCGAGCACCGGTACGACAGCCAGCCGGGCGATGACTTCGAGGAGAACGACATCGACTACTTCATCACGCTGGGCTGGACCTTCTGAGCGGGCCGGGCCGCGCGGCCGGTCGCGGGCGCCGTCGGGGCGGTGATCTCCGGGGGGTGCTAACCTCACCCCTTCGCCGACGCCTCCCCGAGGACTCCGCATGCGCGCCGTCGCCCTGCTCGCCACGCTCGTTCTGACCTTCTTCGTCCTTCCGGCGACGGCGCAGCCGCCCGAGGCGCCGCCGATCGCCGCCGCACCGGACACCGCCTCGCCGGCGGAGCCCGGAGCTTCCGCCCCCGATCCGGAGCCCGCCCCGGCCGCGGATGCCAGGCCGACCCCCGCCGAGGTGCGCGACGAGGTGCTCGCCGACATCCGCAGGGGGGACTACGAGGCGGTCGTGACGCTGCTGCTGCCGCCTCTGGTCGCCCTGGCGGGGCGGTTCGTGCTCGTCCTGCTCCTGCTCCTGGCGGCGATCTTCGTGGGCGCGTGGGCGAAGCGGGCGGCGCAGCGGGGGCTCGGAAGGGCCCACGTCGACGTCACGGTCGCCTCGTTTCTCGGCAACGTCCTGCGGTACGGCATCCTCACGCTGGCCGTGGTGGTCTGCCTGGGGACGTTCGGGGTGAACATGACGAGCTTCGCGGCCGTCGTGGGCGCCGCGGCCCTGGCGATCGGCCTGTCGTTCCAGGGGGCGCTGTCGAACCTGGCGAGCGGGCTGATGCTGCTGATCTTCCGCCCGTTCCGGGTCGGGGACGCGGTGAAGATCGGGGGCGAGTCGGGCGTGATCGAGGAGATCGAACTCGTTTACACGCGGCTGCGGAAGTTCGACCGCACGATGCTCGTCGTGCCGAACAAGCAGGTGATCGAGGGGGTGATCGAGAACTTCTCGCGGACCTCGGTGCGCCGGGTGAGCATGCCCGTCGGGGTTTCGTACGACACGGACCCCGACGCGGCCGTCGCGGCGCTCGAGCGGGCCGCGGGCATGATCGAGTCGGCGCTGAAGGATCCGGCCCCGGTCGTCGTCGCCAAGGGGTTCGGGGATTCGTCGGTGAACTACGAGCTGCTGGTGTACTGCGCCAGCGCCGACCTCGGGCGCTGCACGCTCCAGACGCAGCGGGCCATCTGGCGGACCTTCCGCGACGCGGAGATCTCCATCCCGTTCCCGCAGCGTGACCTGAACATCACCCGCCCCATCGCGGTGACGCTCGGGCGGGAGTAGGCCGGGCGACGGCTCTGCGGCGTCGGACCGTTGGCGTCGGCCCGCCCGGGGTGCGAATGATCCGGCGATGCTCGCCGCCCCCTCCGCGCTCGTCGCCGTGCTTCCGCTGCTCGCCCCCGCCGCGCCGGCCGACGTCTCGGCCGACCTCGAGGCCATCCGCGAGAGGCACGCCCTCCCCGCCCTCGCCGGGCTGCTGATCGAGGGGGGCGAGGTCGCGGCCGTGGGCGCTTCCGGCGTCCGTGCGGCGGGGAGCGACGAGCCGGCGCGGGCGGACGACGTCTGGCACCTCGGCTCGTGCACGAAGGCGATGACGGCGACGCTGCTCGCCACGCTCGTCGCCGACGGCACGCTCGCGTGGGAAACGACGCTCGCCGAGGCCCTGCCGGACCTGCGCGAGGCGATGCACGAGGGCCTGCGGGGCGTCACGCTGCGGCAGCTTGTCCGGCACGAGGCGGGGCTCGCCACGGGCGGGCCGCCCGGCCTCTTCGTGCGGCTCGCGGTCGCGGAGCGGTCGGGCGAGCTGACGACCGCCGAGGCGCGGCGGCGGTTCGTGGAGGAGACGCTCGCGGCGGGGCCGTCGGGCGAGATCGGGGCCTTCGCGTATGCCAACGCCGGGTACGTGATCGCGGGGCACGTCGCCGAGCGGGCGACGGGGCGGAGCTGGGAAGACCTGATGCGGGAGCGCGTCTTCGGGCCGCTCGGCATGGCCTCGGCCGGGTTCGGGCCGCCCGGCGCGGCGGAGGAGGACCCGCCCGCGACGCCGCGCGGGCACACGCCGGAGGGGCGGGCGATCCCTCCGGGCCCGGGGGCGGACAACCCCGGCTTCCTCGGGCCGGCCGGGACGGTGCACGCGTCGTTGCAGGACTGGGCGCGGTTCGTGGCCGCGCACCTCCGCGGGGCGGACCTGGCGGAGGGCGAGCGCGACGCGCTCGGGCTCTCGGCCGCGGACTACCGGGAGCTGCACGCGCCGGGCGACGGGGAGGCCGGCAACGCGGCCGGGTGGCTGGTGATGCGGCGTGCGTGGGCGGCGGGGGCGGGGGAGGCGTCCGGCCCGGTGCTGACGCACGCGGGATCGAACACGATGTGGTTCTGCGTGGTGTGGGCGGCGCCGGGGACGGACGCGGCGGCGCTGGTCGTGACGAACATCGCGGGCCCGGCGGCGCCCGCGGCGACGGACGAGGCGGCGGGGGTGCTGCT
>CAYMFP010000011.1:0-24445 GCA_964389385.1 uncultured Phycisphaeraceae bacterium
GGTGGGGCTGGCGGTGGGGTTCGGGGCGGGGGCGGGCGCAGAGCGGGCGGAGATCCGGAAGCTGTCGGCGGAGATCGTCCGCGCGTTCCGCGGAGCGCCGGAGACGGAGAAGCCGAAGGCGGCGTGGGGCGGGCTGGTCGGGTGGGCGAAGTCTCGGGATGTGCGGGAGCGGGGGAACCCCGGGCCGCGGCGTCCGTCGGACGAGCCCGCGGCGCGGGACGGGCTGCTGGTGCGGGTGGCGCTGGTGAACCTGCCTCCGCCGGCGTGCTGACGCGTCGGTGACGGCGCGTCCGGGCGGCGTGGCTGCGCGGGCGCCGGGACTTGCTCGTTTTTGCGGTGCGCGCGGCGCGGCGGGCCCCCGTGGGGGGCGTCGTCGGCGCGGCGGCGCGTCAGGACAAGACTTCACGATTCGGCGGGCCGGCGCCATCTGCGGCGCGGGGCCCCGCCATCGGCTTCGGGCGCCGCCGGCGCCGGGCCGGTGGGCAACCGGGCGTCGCCCGGGACGGGTTCATCATCATGTCGAACAATCAGATTCCGGTGATCGGCGGGGTGCTCACGAAGATCTTCGGCTCGCGGAACGAGCGTTTCGTGAAGCGGTACACGATGCGGGTGGAGCAGATCCGGGCGCTGGAGCCGGAGACGCGGCGTCTGACGGACGAGCAGATCCGCGGGAAGCTGGGGGAGTTCCGGGACCGGCTGGCGAAGGGGGAGAAGATCGACGACGTGACGGTGGAGGCGTTCGCGGTGGCGCGGGAGGCGATGGACCGGAACGTGGGGATCCGGAACATCTTCAACCCGGAGCACGCGGAGCGGTTCGACGCGTCGCGGCTGCCGGGGACGGCGCGGGCGATGTACGAGGCGGTGCGGGCGGAGATCGAGGGCCTGGAGCCGGCGGCGCCGGAGGGGCGTTTCCTGGGGAACCCGGGGCCGGTTCCGGCGTTCCTGCAGGTGGACATCCCGCCGGCGTTGTACGAGGCGGTGCGCGAGCTGTACAAGGAGAGCAAGCCGCCGTTCCGGGCGCGGCCGTTCGACGTGCAGCTGATCGGTGCGATGGTGCTGGCGGGGGGCAAGATCGCGGAGATGAAGACGGGCGAGGGGAAGACGATCGTGGGGCCGCTGGCGTGCTACCTGGCGGCGATCCAGCGCCAGCAGGTGCACGTGGTGACGGTGAACGACTACCTGGTGCAGCGCGACCGGGACTGGACGGCGCCGTTCTTCCAGGGGCTGGGGCTGACGGTGGGGGCGATCCACCCGCAGCACATGCAGCCGGAGGAGGAGAAGCGCCGGATGTACCGGTGCGACGTGGTGTACGGGACGACGAGCGAGTTCGGGTTCGACTACCTGCGCGACAACATGAAGCGGCAGGTGGAGCAGCAGGTGCAGCGGAAGCGTCAGTTCGCGATCGTGGACGAGGTGGACTCGATCCTGATCGACGAGGCGCGGACGCCGCTGATCATCTCCGGCCTGGCGCACGAGGACCGGCCGCGGTACGAGATGGCGGACCAGATCGCGCGGCACCTGGTGGAGAAGCAGCGTCCGTGGCAGGAGCTGGAGGACGAGGTCCGGCGGTGCAAGGAGACGATCAAGGGGCTGGAGGGCGACATCCGGCAGTCTCGGGAGAAGGAGCGGATCCCGGAGCTGCAGCGGCGTCTGGAGGAGGCGAAGAAGCGTCTGCCGGAGCTGGAGCGGAAGCGCGACGAGCACGTGCAGTACTACGAGGTGGAGCCGGAGCGGAAGGCGGCGTACCTGACGCACGAGGGGACGGCGGAGGCGCAGCGTTTCGCGAAGGTGGGGTCGTTCTACGTGGACGAGAACATGGACCTGCCGCACCTGGTGCAGCAGGCGGTGCGCGCGCACGCGGTGTACCAGCGCGACCGGGACTACATCGTGATGCCCTCGCGGGACCCGCACACGGGGCAGACGGTGGAGAGCGTGATCATCGTGGACACGAACACGGGCCGTCCGATGGTGGGGCGGCAGTGGTCGGACGGTCTGCACCAGGCGGTGGAGGCGAAGGAGGGGGTGCAGATCAAGCAGGAGACGCAGACCGTCGCGACGGTGACGATCCAGAACTTCTACAAGATGTACAAGCGTCTGTCGGGGATGACGGGGACGGCGGACACGGAGGCGCAGGAGTTCCACGACATCTACAAGATGGACGTGGTGTCGATCCCGACGAACAGGCCGGTGGCGCGCCGGGACTACGACGACCTGATGTACCTGCGGGCGAAGGACAAGTGGGACGCGATCACGGACGAGATCAAGCGTTTCCACGACGTGGGGCGTCCGGTGCTGGTGGGGACGACGAGCGTCGAGAAGAGCGAGATGCTGAGCCAGATGCTGCAGCGCAGGCACGGCGTGAAGCACGAGGTGCTGAACGCGAAGCAGCACGAGCGCGAGGCGCACATCGTGGAGGGGGCGGGGCAGCTCGGCGCGGTGATGATCGCGACGAACATGGCCGGCCGCGGGACGGACATCAAGCTGGGGCAGTTCACGCGGGAGCAGCTGGCGGACCACTGGCTGCGCCGTGGGCTGGCGTCGCGCGGGCTGACGCCGGAGGCGAGCGAGGAGGAGCTTCGCGAGAACATCTTCCGGAAGGTGGCGCAGACGGAGCTGAAGGAGGACGGGGTGAGCAAGCGCGACGCGGAGTCGATGGACTTCGCGGAGCTGGAGCTGCGGCTGCTGCGGCGGTGGGCGGCGCTGTACACGTGGGTGAACCCGAAGAGCGTCGAGAAGATGGGGCGCGAGGAGCTGATGGAGGAGCTGGACGCGGGGGGGCGTTTCCTGCTGCACCGCGTGCGGTGGTTCGCGGACGTGGAGGACATGGGGGGCCTGCACGTGGTGGGGACGGAGCGGCACGAGTCGCGCCGGATCGACAACCAGCTGCGCGGGCGCGCGGGGCGGCAGGGCGACAAGGGGTCGAGCCGGTTCTTCATCAGCCTCGAGGACGACCTGATGAAGATGTTCGCGGGCGAGACGACGATGCGCCTGCTGAGCCGGATGGGGATGAAGGAGGGGGACGCGATCGAGCACCCGTGGCTCAGCAAGAACGTGGAGAAGGCGCAGCGGAAGGTGGAGGAGCGGAACTTCCAGATCCGCAAGAACATCCTCGAGTACGACGAGATCATGGAGGTGCAGCGGCAGCGGTTCTACGGGCTGCGGCAGCGCGTGCTCGAGGGGCGGCAGGTGAAGGAGCTGATCTTCGAGTACATCGAGGACGCGGTGGACGACGCGATCGAGGAGATGCTGGACAAGGACTACCCGGCGATCTGCGCGGCGGAGTTCGCGCGGCAGCGCCTGGACTGCTCGGTCCCGCACGACCGCCTGAAGGGCAAGTCGCTCGACGAGATGGAGATGGCGATCCGCCGGCTCGCGAAGGAGGACGCGCGGGCGATGATCGACGTGACGCTCGGCGAGTACATGCCGATGGAGGGGAGCGAGGTCAGCGTGGACTTCGACTCGGCGGGCCTGGTCGCGTGGGCGAAGAGCCGGTTCGGGGTGGAGATCGACGCGGCGGAGCTGCGCGAGGGCGGGGCGGCGGAGCGCCGGCACGTGCAGGACCGGCTGGAGGAGGCCGCGTACGAGAAGATCGACGAGGCGGACCTGAGCGGGCTCTCGCAGTTCGTGGAGCCGGACTACGGGGCGCGGATGCTCGCGGACTGGGTGCGGAACAAGTTCACGATCGAGGTGACGGCGGAGGAGATCCGCGCGGCGGAGGACCGGGACGGGGAGAGCGCCCGCGAGCTGATCCTGGCGCGGGCGCGGGAGCTGTACCGCACGCGCGAGGCGCGGCTGCCGGTGGACTTCGTGATGGACATGACGATGGTGCTGGCGCGGCAGGACCCGCAGGGGGCGTTCCGCTCGCTGGGGGACTGGGCGCGGCGGCGGTTCGGGCTGGAGCTGAGCCCGGAGGAGATCCGCTCGACGCCGCCGCAGAAGATCCGGGAGCGGCTGCTGGAGGCGAGCGAGAAGTTCGTGGAGGAGGGCGTGGTGGAGAAGGAGGTCGCCGCGGCCGTGGCGATCGCCGACGACGACGCGCTCGACGCGCACCTGAAGCAGCGCTTCGGGGCGGGGCTGACGGAGCGGATGCGGTACCTGGACGAGAGCGAGCGTCCGGACGCGGTGCGGGCGCGGGTGGAGAACCTGCTGCGGGGCGAGCTGCTGATGTTCGAGCGGGGGATGCTGCTGGACACGCTGGACTCGCTGTGGAAGGACCACCTGTACGCGATGGACCAGCTGCGCGACGCGATCGGGTTCCGGGCGTTCAGCCAGCAGGACCCGCGGATCGCGTACAAGCGGGAGGGGGCCCGGGCGTTCGACACGATGATGGAGAGCGTGCGGGACCGCGTGACGGACTACGTGTTCAAGGCGCGGGTGAACCCGCAGGCGCAGATGGCGATGGCCCTGGGGCTCGGCGGCGCCGGCGGCGGGATCGCGGCGATGGGGGGGATGCGGCCGCAGGGCGTGCCGGGGATGGCGGGGGTGGGGGCGGGGCGTCCGGCGGCGGCGCCGGGGGCCGGAGTGGTCGTCGGAGGCGGAGGCGCGGGTGGGGCGGTGGCTCCGCGGGGGACCTCGGGGCGTCCGCCGGCGCGGCCGTTCGATCCGTTCGCCGTGAACACGCCGCCCCGCGCGGCCCCGACGGGCCAAGCGGGCGGCGAAGAACCGGCCCGATCCGGGGAGGATGTCGCGGAAGCGGGGAACCCCGCGGGCTCGCCGGACGGATCTGCTGATGCCGCTTCCGCGGGCGGCGTCGAGGGTGGGGCGTCCGCGGAGGGCGAGGGCCCGCGGGAGGCGCCGGCGGTGCGGCCGTCCGAGGGCGGGGACGAGGACGGTGAGGAACGCCGCCCGGTGGCGTAAGTCCTTGCCGATAAAAGGCTTTCGCGGAATCGCGAAGCGTGTAGGCTATGCGGACCGCCCGGGGGCGCCCCGGGCGGTCCGATTGGAGCGAACGAGTATGCACGAGACGAGCGGCAGAGGCGTGTCTGTGGTCGGGCGGTCGGGGGTGTGCGGCGGACCGGGCCGGCGCGGGTTCACGCTGGTCGAGCTGCTCGTGGTGATCGGCGTGATCGCGCTGCTGGTGGGAATCACGCTGGTGGTGGGTCAGTCGGTGCTGAGCGGCGCGAAGGCGAACAACACGCGGGACACGCTGAAGACGCTGGACGCGGCCGTGGACGCGTACATCGCCGACCTGGGGCGTGGGCCGAGGTCGGTGGCGAAGCTGCCGTTCGAGACGGGCGTGGGGACCGAGGACGTGCTGCCGGTGTGGGACGGCGTGGTGGGCACGCCCGATCTGAACGACGCGGAGGAGGTGCGGGGGGCGACGCTGAACTCGGGCGGGCTGCTGCTGCTGGCGCTGCGCGGCTCGGGCGCGGCGGAGGGCGTGCTGGCGCAGCTCCGCGGGGAGTCGGTGGTGCAGCGCGCGGCGGCGGAGGGGGACACGCTGACGTCGAGCACGACGAGCGAACTGCGGAACGAGTTCCTGACGGTGCTGGACGGGTTCGGGCGGCCGATCCGGGGCGTGCACCCGGCGTTCGACGGGGTGCTCGTCGGGGCGGGCGATCCGCGAGCGGGGCTGTCGGACGTGGCGTTGATGCTGCCGCAGCGGAACACCGTCGGAGACGAGGCCGTCACGCAGAACATCGACCGCGACCGCCTGCCGGCGCGCGTGACGAGCGCCGGGCTGCGGCGGAACGACCTGACGGACTCGGACGGCGGGACGAGCCCGTCGGACCGGCCGTACTTCTACTCGGTGGGCCCGGACGGGGCGGCCGGGGCGGACGTGGACTTCGACGGGAAGGTGGCGCAGGCGTTCGTGGACCGGTATCCGGCCGCATCGCTGCAGGTCGACGAGGATCCGAACGAGGACGGCCGCCGGGACAACGTGTACTCGGTGCGGCCGAACTTCACGGTGCCGGTGGCCGGGGCGTCCTGAGCCGGGGGGCGGTGGCTGCTCGGAATGGGCCGTTCTGCGGAGTTCCGGTGAGCGGCTCGGGTGCGGGGTGTCGGGGCGGCCCGCGGGTGGGGGCACAGGGGCTGGGGGGTGTTCGGCCGGCCGTTGCGGGCCGACCGGGGGCGTTCGGGGGGACAAGGAATCGGTCCGGCCGGCTTGGCCGGGCGGGGGGAAGGGGATACGATCCGGGCCCGGACGCCGAGTCCGGAGCGCTGCGGGGTGTAGCGCAGTTTGGTAGCGCGTCTCGTTCGGGACGAGAAGGTCGCAGGTTCAAATCCTGTCACCCCGACTTTGACACAAGCCCCTGCCTTGCAGGGGCTTGTGTCGTTTTGGGAACGCTCGGGAGGCGATGGCTGAGGACGGGGTGCGGTGGGACGAAGGGGCGGCGGAGGTCTGCGGAGATGTTCACCCCGACGCTGGTCGGCAGGGCGTGTGCAGAGGAGCACGGATGGTGTTCCGCGGGCCTTGCGTCGAGCGGTCGGGAGTGGTGAGGCGATCGTCGAGGGTGGAAGGCGGAGGTCGTCGGGGAGGAAGCGGAGTCGAGCAAGAACGGGAGTGGGTGAAGGCCTCGGGCGGCGAGGCGTCGGGCGAGAGGCAGGTTCGCCGCGTCGGGGTGATCGCGAGGATGCCAACGAGGGAGGGTGAGAAGCATGTCGGTGCGGATGTGATTCAGCGCGTCGGCCGGCGAGAGCGCGATGAGAGAGGGAACGAAGGGGCAACGCTGAAGGTGAAGGCGTTGGCGATGATCGTCGCCGCGGGTGTGGGTGGAGCGGGCGAGGGACAAGGCGACAGCGGTCCTTGTGGAGTCGCGGGTATCTGGATCGCAGGTTGCGTGGGCGCGATGACGGCGAGGTGGATGGAAGACGCGGTCAGCGTCGCACGGTGCAGCGCCGATGAGAAAGACATCTGTTGGAGGGCGCGGGTGGTGGAGGCCCTGAAGTGGGGCGCGGGCGACAGAGGATGCGAGAGAGCAAATGAGATCATCGCGGTGCGATGTCGAGCGCGGAGGCATCTGCCGCATCGGTTGCGAGCGTGGCCTGCCGCAGCGGCGTTCGGGCCGTGTGGGCTGCGGAGCGGTGTGTGCTGGCGGAGCGGTTGGCGGGGTGGTGGGGGGGTGTGCGCGGGGTCGGGGGGAGGGCGGCGGAGCTAGGATGGCTGTCCGCAGCCCGACCTTGTCCGTCGAACCGGTAAGCCGCTCTATGACCAGATCGATCGCCGCCGAGCCCGCTGCGCCCTACCTGAACCCGGATCTGCCGATCGAAGAGCGCGTCGACGACCTGGTGGCCCGGATGACGCTCGAGGAGAAGTGCGGGCAGATGCGGTACGAGGCCCCCGCGATCGAGCGGCTGGGCATCCCCGAGTACAACTGGTGGAACGAGTGCCTGCACGGGGTAGCGCGGGCGGGTCGGGCGACGGTGTTTCCGCAGGCCGTGAACATGGCGGCCGCGTTCGACCCGGAGCTGCTGGGCGAGGTGGCGTCGGCGATCGCGCTGGAGGGGCGCGCCAAGCACCACGCGGCGGCCGCGGCGGGGAACCGGGGGAAGTACCGCGGGCTGACGTTCTGGACGCCGAACATCAACATCTTCCGGGACCCGCGGTGGGGGCGCGGGCAGGAGACGTACGGCGAGGACCCGCACCTGACGGCCACGCTGGGGGCGGCGTTCGTGAAGGGGCTCCAGGGGGACGGGTCGGACAACAACGGGTTTCTGCGCGCGACGGCGTGCGCCAAGCACTTCGCGGTGCACTCGGGGCCGGAGGGGCTGCGGCACGAGTTCGACGCCCGCCCGCCGAGGAAGGACTTCCACGAGACGTACCTGCCGGCGTTCCGGGCGTTGGCGGAGGCGGGGGTGGAGAGCTTCATGGGGGCGTACAACCGGGTGTACGGGGAGCCGGCGTGCGGGTCGAAGCTGCTGCTTCAGGAGATCCTGCGCGGGCGGTGGGGGTTCGAGGGGCACGTGGTCAGCGACTGCTGGGCGATCCGCGACTTCCACGAGCACCACGGGGTGACGGGGGACATCGTCGAGTCGGCGGCGCTGGCGGTGAACAACGGGTGCGACCTGAACTGCGGCGAGGCGTTCGGGTCGCTGCTGGCGGCGGTGGACCGGGGGCTGGTGAGCGAGGAGACGATCGACCGGGCCGTGCGCCGGCTGATGCGGGCGCGGTTCCGGCTCGGGATGTTCGACCCGCCGGAGCGGGTGCCGCTGGCCTCGACGCCGCTGTCGGTGGTGGGGTCGGAGGAGCACCGGGCGCTGGCGCGGCGCGCGGCGACGGCGGGGGTCGTGCTGCTGAAGAACAACGGGGTGCTGCCGCTGCGCAGGGACCTGCGGCGGATGTTCCTGCTGGGCCCGAACGCGGCGTCGGCGGAGGTGCTGCTCGGCAACTACTACGGGCAGTCGGACCGGCTGGTGACGGTGCTGGAGGCGATCACGGCGGCGTGCCCCGAGGGGCTGACGCTGGAGTACCGCCCGGGGTACCTGCTGGACCGGGAGAACCCGAATCCGATCGACTGGTCCCCGTTCGAGGCGAAGCTGACGGACGTGTCGGTGTTCGTGGGGGGGCTGCAGCCGATCCAGGAGGGGGAGGAGGGCGAGGCGCTCGTCAGCACGCAGAAAGGGGACCGCGAGCGGATCGAGCTGCCGCGGAGCCAGATCAACGCGCTGCGCGGGCTGAAGGCCGGGGGGAAGCCGGTGGTGCTCGTGCTCACGGGCGGGTCGCCGATCGCGCTGGGCGAGGCGGCGGAGATCGCGGACGCGATCCTGTGGATCGGGTACCCGGGGGAGCAGGGGGGATACGCGGCGGCGGACGTGCTGTTCGGGGAGGCGAACCCGGCGGGGCGCCTGCCGGTGACGTGGCCGAAGCGGACGGAGGACCTGCCGCCGTTCGAGGACTACTCGATGCGCGGGCGGACGTACCGGTACGCGGACGCCGAGCCGCTGTACCCGTTCGGGTTCGGGCTCTCGTACACGAGCTTCACGTACGAGGGGGTGCGGCTGAGCGGGGAGAGGATCGGCGAGGGCGGCTCGGTGCAGGCGACGGTCCGCGTGCGGAACACCGGGGAACGCGACGGGGACGAGGTGGTGCAGCTCTACGTGCGGCGCGAGGGGGCGGGGGCGGACGAGCCGCGGTGGACGCTGCGGGGCTTCCGGCGGCTGACGCTGGCGGCCGGGGAGACGCGCGAGGCGGAGTTCCGGATCACGGCCCGGGATCTCGCGGGCTACGACGCGGAGGGGCGCGAGGTGCTGCGCCCGGGGCGGTACGAGATCGTCGCGGCCGGAGCGGTGCCGACGGAGCGGGCGCGGGCGCTCGGGGCGGCGGAGCCGGCGCGGGCGTGGCTGACGGTCGGGTGATCCGGCGGGCGGGTTCGGCGTCCCGCGTCAGTCTTCGGAGAGCGGCGCGTCGGCGGGCAGCAGCAGGAAGTAGTCAAACGCGGCCCGCGTCCGGCTGCCGTCATAGTTTGCCTGAGCGTGGTTGCTGCTGGCGTAGAGCCCGGCGACGACGCCGGTGAACATGCCGGCGGCGTGGGTGCTGAGGACGCCCGCGTCCTGCCCGGTGGCGAGGAAGGTCCAGTCGCCTTCGGGCGGAGCGAATCGGAAGCGGTGCCCGGCGACGGCGCCGCCGTCGATCGAGAGGCGGAGCGGACCGGGCGGGGCGGGGTGCTCCGCGACGATCTCTTCCTCGGCGCTGCGGGAGTTCTTCACGACGCGGACCACGCGGCCGTCCGGCGTGCCGGCGACGGTGATGCGGTAGCTCGCGCGTTCGTCCTGCACGAGGGCGAGGCCGGCCTCCTCGCCGGGGCGGGGGTCGACGTCCACGAGCGTCTCCGCGCAGAAGGCGTTGTCCGGGATGCGGCGGCCGAGGAACGAGGGGTTGCCGTTGCCGGTCAGGGTGTCCGGGCGGAGATCGAGCACGAGCCACCCGGGGCGTTCGTCCAGACGCCACCACTGTTCTTGCGGCGCGCGGGGCATGATGTAGTCCGGCGGCAGGGCGTCGGCGTCGAAGTCGTCCTGCGCCGGGCGTTCGGGCCACGGGTGCGGATCGAGGGCGGGGCGGGGCGGCTCGATCTCGACGAGCCCGACGCCGGGGGCGGGGACGGGCCAGGCGTCCTGCCACTCGACGGGGACGAGGAACGTCTCGCGGCCGGTGTTGGTGAGGGGGACCGGGTAGCCCGGGTGCTCGTACATCCGCGTGCCGAGCACGGTCATCCACCACTCGCCCGCGGGGGTCTGGACGAGGTCCGCGTGTCCGATCGCCTGCACGGGGTAGCGCAGGCCGAGGTGGCGGTGGGTGAGGATCGGGTTCGCGGGGCGGGTTTCGTAGCGCCCGGTGAGGGTCTTCGAGCGGTGGATGGTGACGGCGTGGTCGAAGCTGGTGCCGCCCTCGGAGACGAGGAGGTAGTAGAAGCCGTCGCGGCGGTAGAGCTTGGGGCCCTCGAGCCAGATGGCGCCGACGGCGTGCCCGCCGCGGAGGAGTTCGTGCGGGCCTTCGAGGACGGCGCCGGTGTCGAGGTCGACGCGGCAGAGGAGGATGGAGCGGCGGGAGACGTCGTCGGCGTCGGGGGCCCGCTCGGAGACGGCGATCCAGGCGCGGCCGTCGTCGTCGAAGAAGAGGTCGGGGTCGAAGCCGGGGAGGTCGGGGAGGAAGACGGGGTCGGACCAGGGGCCGGCGGGGTCCTCGGCCCAGACGACGAAGTTGCCGCCCTTGCGGACGGCGTGGCTGACGATGTAGAAGCGTCCGCCGTGGTGGCGGAGGGTGGGGGCGTAGACGAGGTCGTTGGTGAGGCTGACGCCCTCGAAGTCGAGCTGGCCCGGACGGTGGATCGCGTGCCCGATCAGGCGCCAGTGGACGAGGTCGCGGCTGTGGTAGACGGGCAGGCCGGGGAACCAACCGAAGGTGGAGGTGGTGAGGTAGTAGTCGTCGCCGACGCGGCAGATGGAAGGATCCGGGTTGAAGCCGCGGAGGATCGGGTTCGTGAACGTCGGCATGGGGGCGGGGGTGAGGGTGGGGGCGCGGCGCGGTGCTGGGGCGTGCTCGCCGGGGAGAGGGGCGTGCGGGGTGAGCGCGGTGGCGAGCAGGAGGGCGAGGAGGAGCATGGGTGCAAGTTATCGGGTGGGGGGTGGGGGAGGATCGCGGCGTTGCGGCGCGGCGAGCGTGCGGTGCGGGCCTTTGCGGGAATGAGCCGGCTCGCCGGGGACTGCGGCGGGCCGGCCCCGGAGGGGCTGTGCAGAGGGGCGCGGCCGCGGAGTGCTTCAGCGGGACGGGGCGAGTCGGAGTTCAGCCTGGAGGTCGTCCTCGAGGCGGAGGCGGAAGGGCTCGGCGGCGCCCGCGGTGATCTCGTAATCGCCCTTGAAGGCGCGGAGTCGGACGAGGCCTTCGGCGTCGGTGGTGAAGGTGCCGCGGGTCGTCCATGCGCCGAAGACGAGGTCGATGTAGGCCTGCCCGTGGGGGCGGGGCGTCCAGTCGGCGGCGAAGAGGGCGGCCTCCGGGCGCCAGTGGCGGTGCTCCCAGAAGCCCCAGTGGAGGACGCCGGTGACGGCGGGGTGGGCGAAGGCGGCGGTGAGGAAGTCGCGCATGTAGTCGGCCTGGAGGTCGCGGTCGGCGAAGGCCATGTCGAGTTCGGTGACCTTGATCGGCAGGCCGAGGGCGGCGAAGCGGTCCCAGATCTTCCAGAGTTCCTCGGGCGGCGTGGCGGCGGTGGCGAAGTGCCCCTGCATGCCGATGCCGCCGAGCGGGGCGCCGGCGTCCAGGATGCGGCGGATGATCGCCTCGTAGGCGTCGAGCTTGGGGTTGTCGGCGTCGCCCTCGGTCATGAGGCCGAAGTCGTTGACGTAGAGCACGGCGTGCGGGTCGGCCTCGCGGGCGATGGCGAACCAGTCGGCCTCGGCGTCGTCGCCGAGGGCGTTCTGGATGTCGCGGTTCGTGACGGGCTCGTTGAGCACGTCCCAGTCGATCAGGCGGCCGGCGTAGCGGGCGGCGGTCTCGCGGACGCGGCGTTCCGTGAGTTCGCGCAGGGCCCGCGGGTCGTCGAGGGCGGCAAGGGCGTCCTTGGGCATGTAGAGACGGCCGGGCCAGACGAGGCAGTGCCCGCGGACGGGGATGTCGTGCTCGTCGAGCCAGGCGAGGGCGGCGTCGATCTGCTCCGGGTCGCCGAGGCCCCAGTGCTCCCACTTCATCGCGTTCTCGAAGACGGCCTCGTTGAAGAGTTCGGCGACCTTCCGGCGGTAGGCCTCGGACTCGGAGCTGGCGGAGGCGAGGTCGCGGGCGGTGACGGCCGTGCCGAAGGGGAAGGCGTGCCGTGTCTGGCGGATCTCGACGCGGGCGTTCGGGACGGGGGCGCCGGAGGCGTCGAGGACGCGGAGGGTGAGGTCGGCCTTGCGGAGGCGGTCGATGCGTTCGGCGGCCTCGGCGCGCCAGGGGGCGTCCGGCTCGCGGCCGTGGTAGGTCGAGCGGGTCTGCGGGAGGTCCTCGGGGGCGAGGCGGCCGGCGTAGGAGACGAGGCGGAGGGCGTCGATCTCGATGGTCTGCGGGCCGAAGCCGAGCTGGATGGCGGCGAGGGCCTCGCCCGGCGCGTAGTCGCGGATGGAGCGGAAGGGGACGGAGAAGTCGGTCCATTCCTCGCCGACGGAGAAGCGGGCCTGGGCGGACTTGTGGTGGGGCGGGCCGGCGGTCTCGAAGTTGAACTCGAAGGTCGCCTCGCGCATCGGGGACTCGACGGAGCGGGCCCGCAGGGTGAGGTGGAGCGTGTCGCCCCTGGCGATGGGGACGGCGTTGGGGAGGGAGAGCTGAACGTCCCAGATGTTGGGCGGGCGGTGGGGGGTGGTGATGCGGACGGCGGTGGGGGAGTCGGCCCGTGCGCGGACGGCGGCGGCGCGGGCGTCGCCGCGGAGGCGGAGGTCGGAGGCGTGGGCGTCGTTGATGACGGAGGGGGCCTCGGCCGCGCGGGCGGGCGGGGCGAGGAGCGGGAGGAGGAGCATCGCCGCGAGGAGGGCCGGGAGGGAGTGCATGGGGTGTCCTTGCGCGGCCGCGGAGTGCGGGCGGGGTGTCGGGCGCGCCGCGGCATCGGCACGCACGAGCGTGCGGCGGCGTGCCGGGGTTGGGGAATGCTGCCCCGGGGCGGAGGGCTCGATCCCGGGGCGGCGCGAGGAGAGATGATGCGGGAGTGACGGGCGCGGGATCGCGAGCGGCAGGATCAATAGTCGAGGATGACGACGTTGCGCGTGAGCATCGTCGTCTGATTCTCGCCGTTCCAGCGGTAGGAGCCGGCGTGCCCGTCGACGTGGGCCGCGTTGGCGCCGCTGTCACCGCTGTGGCGCCAGCGGATATCGCCGAGGGCTGCGTTGGTCGGAGCTCCCTGCGGGAGTTCAAACTCGTTCTTGTTCTTCCCGGTCGCGATGGAGACGGTCAGGTCCTGCGTCTCGTCGAGCAGGCGGGCGGCGTGGGCGGGGGCGTCGTAGATGGTGCTTCCGGAGGCGTTGAGGCGATAGAGGTGGGCGTGGGCCGTCAGGAAGCCGCCCCCCTCGTCGAAGCGGTTCTGGTAGGCGTCGGCGACGGAGACGATGTCCGACGGGTTGCGGACACGGCTCGTGCGCATCGGCAGCATCCAGCTGAAGTTCGCCGCGGGCGCGTGGTGCTCCGGATCGACCTGGATCTCGTAGCCGCCCTGGATGATGAACTGCGTCTTGCCGCCGGCGTACCGGCGTCGGATCTGATCGGCGCGGCTGGGCATCAGGATCGGGTGGCAGGCGTAGGTCTGGAAGCGGAACTGCTGCCCTTCGCTTCTCCCGTCCCGGTAGCGTCTGGGGTCGTGGGCGTCGGGGCAGAGGAAGACCTCGGTCGCCATGCTCGACGCGTCGCCCGTCTCGAACGACGCGCTGTAGTCCCGGGCGCCGCTGGAGGAAATGTAGCGCATCGTGGAGACGGACCAGTCGGTGCCGACCTGTTCCCCGTCCTCGTTCCGGTACGCGGCGTAGTAGCCGTGGGGGAACAGATCGTCGTTGTCCATCGTGTAGCCGGCGAGCCCGAGCCCGATCTGCCTCATGTTGGAGAGGCAGAGGACGTTGCGCGCGGCGCCGCGGGCCTTGCCGAGGGCCGGGAGCAGGATGCCGATGAGCAGCGCGATGATCGCGATGACCACGAGCAGTTCGATGAGGGTGAATGCGCGTCGGCGATGCATGGCTTGTCCTCCGCCCTCGGGCGTGCGTGCGTGGGAAGCGCGGCGGCGGACCTTCGCCCGGCGCCGCGCGGTTCGGCCGTGGGGATCACTCGGGGCAGCCGTTGCGGAAGGCGCCGAGGAAGCCGAGGAGGTCGTTGACGTTGATGGCGGAGTTGCCGTCGAAGTCGGCGGAGGCGTCCTGGTTGCGGAAGGCGCCGAGGAAGCCGAGGAGGTCGTTCACGTTGACCGTCTCGTTGCCGTCGAAGTCGGCGGGGCAGGAGGGCTCGTCCTGGACGCGGACGAAGGCGATGCGGTCGACCTCGACCGCGAGCGTGTTGTTGCCGGTCTGGATCTGGAGCTGGCGCAGGCCGTAGTTCGGGACCTCGTCGCCGTCGAAGAACGAGTTGTAGCCCTGCTGGCGGAAGATGGTGTCGTCGAGGGCGATGCGGACCTCGGTGAAGGTCTCGGTGTTCAGCCCGCCGAAGCCGACGGCGTAGAACCACTCCTCGTCGCCGAGGCCCTCGTCGGAGTCGTCGCCGTCGTTGTCGACGAGGACGACGTTGAAGAACTCGGCGGTGTTCTCGGGGAGGGCGCGGGCGCTGACGAGCAGCTCCCACTCCTGGCCCGCCGGGAGGTCGAGGGCGATGTTCGTGCCGACGTTGCCGAAGTCGGTGTTGGGCTGGACGATGCGGATGGCGTCGTCGGTGAAGGTGTAGGCGTCCGGGAAGCTCGCGAGGGCGAGCGAGCCGCCGTCGAAGGTCAGGGAGTAGCCGGCGCCGTAATCGGCGAGGAGGATCTCCTCGACCTCGCCGACCTGGACGAGTTCGACGCGCGAGACTCGGACGTTGAGCACGGCCTCGCCCGCGCTCTGGATCTGCCACTGCGCGAGGCCGAAGTTCTGGATCCCGTCGCCCGGGGTGCCTCCCGGGCGGAGTTCGGAGTAGACGCTGGCGGGGGCGGTGATGGTGGTCGGGCCGGCGCCGACGGCGGGGAGCGCGAGCGAGTAGATGTACTCTTCGCTGCCGCCCGCGTCGCTGTCGTTGAGGGCGACGTTGACGCTCGCGGCGGTGTTGCCGGGCAGCGCCTCCACGGTGAGCTGGATCTCGTAGACCGCCGCGTCGAGGTTGGCGCTGGCGTTGCGCCCGACGCCGCCGCCGCCCTGGGCCGCGGTGTCGGCGTTGATGACCAGGCCCGAGGCGGTGTCGGTGACGTGGTCGGTCAGGGAGCCCCAGGTGAAGCCGGCGGGGGAGGCGGTGAAGAAGTCGCTGGTGCCGGCCTGGTAGAGCGTGAAGTTGACTTGGGCCACGGCCGGGGCGGCGGCGAACGCGGCGGCCGCCAGCGCCGTCTGGAGAGCACACTTCGTCATCATGGGATCACCTCTCTGCTGCGCAACGGACTGACTCCGCCCAGGGCAACGGCGCCCGGGGCGGCCTCCAGGACCCGGTCCGCCGCCCGACGGGCGGGGCCGGTGGATTCGCGGGCCTCGAACCACGTCGGGAGCACCTCGTGCACCACGTCGAGCTTGGGGCGGCTGTCGAGGAGGCGCCGCAGGGCGGCGACGGCCGCGCGCCCGGTGGCGGAGGCGTCCTGGCAGACGGCGGACATCTGCGGCGCGGTGCCGAGGCGGGCCTCGGAGTCGTCGAACCCGACGATGGAGAGGTCGTCGGGGACGCGGACGCCGAGGCGGTAGGCTTCGGAGAGGACGTGGATGGAGGTGTGAGAGTCGGTCAGGAAGAGGGCCGTGGGCATCTCGGGGAGCGTGAGGACGCGGCGCATGACGACGCTGCCGATGTCGCGCCCGAGGGGGAAGGGGACGCGGATGATGAGCCGGGGGTCGACCTCGAGGCCCGCGGCCTCGTGGGCCGCGGTGTAGGCGGCGAGGCGGTCGCGCATGTCGGCGATCTCCTCGCTGAAGATGACGATGGCGATGCGCTCGTGCCCGAGGCCGATGAGGTAGTCGATCGCCTCGCGGCTGGAGGCGCGGGAGTCGCCCTCGACGAAGGAGATGTCGTTCTGGGTCTCGAAGCGGTCGGCGACGACGACGGCCGGGAACTCCTCGGAGGCGATCTCCTCGGCGATGTGGCGCGAGCCCTGGGTGGTGCGGAGGATGACGCCGCGGATGCCCTTGCGGAGGAACATCTGCGCGAAGCGCTCGCCGGGCTCGCGGGCACGGGTGAGGTCCAGCACCATGAGGTCGAAGCCGAACTCGGAGAGGGCGGCGGCGATGCCGCGCATGAGCGGGGCGTCGAAGGGGGAGCCGATCTGCTGGTCCATCAGGGCCGTGTAGGCGAGGGCGATGCTGGAGGTGTTCCGGCGCCCGATGGTGTGGACGTACCCGACGCGCTTGGTCGCTTCGAGCACGCGGTCGCGGGTCTCCTGGGCGACCTGGCTGCTGTTGTTGAGCACCCGGGAGACGGTGGTGATCGAAACCCCGGATGCCTGGGCGATTTCGCGCACTGAGGCCAAAGCAAAACTCCGGTCTTTGGTTGATGTGCGAAACAGTTTCCGCAACGAAAAATCTACCATAAACTGACATCGATGCAACGGCGCGCGCACAAATTCCAAGGCACGGCCCCTGGTGCGCGGGGGTATTTTCATGAACAAGCGTGCGCGTTGTTCGCAACTTGTTCGCTGAAAAGTGCCTGGCTCGCCAGCGGAGAAGCACGGGCGGGGTAGGACACGGCGGTGGAGGCTCCGATGAGCCAGCCCCCGGCGGATGGCGTCGTCGGTGCCAGATCAGACCGGGCGGAGCCGGCTTCAGACGCCGAGGCCGGGGACGTACAAGTCGCGCCGGTTCCGGTAGCTGTCGAGCGTGCCCTCGGGCGGTTCGAAGCCGTCGGGGATCGGCAGGCCGTGGAAGGACTGCCAGTAGAGGAGTGAGGCGTCGCGCCACCAGCGGGCCTCGCGTTCCTGGATGTCGAGGAACAGCCGCACGTCGCGGTGGCGCTCGGCGTCGACCTTGCCCTCCATCGCGGCCCAGGTGCGCTGCATCCCGCGGACCGCCTCGACCCCGCGCGAATAGCGGTGGACGAGTTCCTCCCAGAGCGTGCGGCCGGAGGGGAGGCGGTCGTCCCACCGGACGCGGTGGAACCAGAGGAGGAGGTCTTCGGGCGTCGTCTCGCGGCTCGCGAAGCGGTCGCGGACGGGCGGGTGGTACTGCCCGACGGCGTCGCTGCCGGCGGGGGTGCGGTCGAAGCCGAGGCCGTGCGCGTCGGCCCGGTGGTAGTAGACGCTGCTCCAGTCCGGACGTCCGGCGTCCTGGGCGTCGACCCAGGGCCCGGGCCCGTAGTGGTGCCCGACGGCCATGAGATGGTGGAGGCCGAGGGGGGTCATGTAGTCCACGCAGGCCTGGTGGGAGGCGAGCATCATGTCCTTCACGGGCCCGACGAAGGCGGGGTCGTTCGTGAAGGTCATGCGGAGCCACTCGTCGGCGATGTCGGCGGGGGAGAGTTCGTGGTCCCAGGCGAGGCGTCCGAAGGCGTGCCAGTTCGCCTGGTGGAGGTGCCCGCCGGTCCAGTTGCGGTCGGTGCCGGTGTTGGCGACGCCGGCGACGCCGGTGAGGGCGTGGGCGTCCAGCGAGCCGTCGACGACGCGGGCGACGGTGGAGCCGGGGCCGCGTGCGTGCGTGTCGGCCTCCAGGACTTCCTTCCACATCGGGGCGAGGTAGACCGAGTGCGTGCCCTGGCCGAGGTACTCCTGGGTGATCTGGAACTCCATCATCAGCGGGGTTGAGGGCATCGCGCCGAAGAGGGGGTGGAACGGCTCGCGGGGCTGGAAGTCGATCGGGCCGTTCTTGACCTGGACGAGCACGTTGTCAGCGAACGCGCCGTCGAGCGGCCGGAACTCGTCGTACGCCTGCCTGGCCCGGTCGTCGGGGACCTCGTGGCTGTAGACGAACGCTCGCCACATGACGACGCCGCCGTGCGGAGCGAGGGCCTCGGCGAGCATGTTGGCGCCGTCGGCGTGGGAGCGTGCGTAGTCCTGCGGGCCGGGCTGGCCCTCGGAGTTCGCCTTGACGAGGAAGCCGCCGAAGTCGGGAATGAGGCGGTAGATCTCGTCCGCCTTGGCCCGCCACCAGGCGCGGACGCCGGGGTCGAGCGGGTCGGCGGTGCCGAGCCCGCCGATCTCGATGGGGGCGCTGAAGCGGGCGGTGAGGTAGACGCGCAGGCCGTAGGGGCGGAAGACGCCGGCGAGGGCGGCGGCCTTGCGGAGGTAGCGTTCGGTGAGGACGGTGGCGTTCGCGTTGACGTTGGTGAGGACCGTGCCGTTGATGCCGATCGAGGCGTTGGCGCGGGCGTAGTCGGTGCAGCGCGGGGAGGTGTAGTCGGGGAGCTTGTGCCAGTCCCAGAGGGAGAAGCCGGCGTAGCCGCGCTCGACGGTGCGGTCGAGGTTGTCCCAGTGGTTGAGCAGGCGGAGGCCGATGCGCGGCGCGCTCGCGAGGGAGAGGCCGTCGAGCGTTTGGTGGGTCTGGATGAGGCGGAGGAGGTGGAAGACGCCGTAGAGGGCGCCGATGTCGGTGTTCGCGGCGACGACGATGGCGGGGCGGCCCTCGACCGTGGCGGCGCGGAGGAGGTAGCCCTCCGGGCCGAGGGGCTCGAGGTCAGCCGTGAGGCCGAGGGCGCGGACGGTCGCGGAGCCGGCGGGCGTGCCGACGACGAGGGCGCCGGCTCCGGTCGGTCGGTCGACGAAGGGGATGTCGGCGGCGAGCAGGCCGCGGAGGCCGCGTTCGAGTTCGTGCCGGGCGGCCGTGAGCGTGGGGGAGTCGCCTTCCAGCGCGACGTGGGTGATCGCCTGCCGGTAGGAGGCGAGGAGCGGGCCGTCCGCGACCGGGACATAGCGGAGCCAGAGTTCGTAGCCGTCTTCGGCCTGCACGGGCGAACCCCCGAGAGCGACGAAAGCGAGCAGCCACGCGAGAAGGCGTCTGTTCAGCATGTCGGGCGGGAGCCTAACGGCCGCGGCGGCGGGGCGACAACCCGGCCGGGCGATGAAACAGCACGCCATCGCCCGGCCGGGGTGCGGTCGGCGGACGGGGCGGCGGGGCCGGTTTCGCGGCTCGGCTCAGCGGGGCGCGCGGAGGCGGTCGAGTTCGGCCTTCAGGTAGCCCATCGCGAAGGCCATCCCCGCGTGCCACGGGGCGGGGCAGGACATGCTCGGGGCGTGGTCGGGGATGATGACGCCGTCGAACCCGCGGTCGGCGAGGATGCGGAGCGCACGGGGGACGTCGAGGTCCCCCTCGTCGATGAAGACCTCCCTGTAGTGCGGGACGACGCCCCGGACGTTGCGGAGGTGCACGTAGCCGATGGCGCCGCGGGCGGCGTGGCGGTCGAGCGCGTCGTACACGGCCTCGCAGCTCTCGCCCCGCCCGGTCATCTCGGTCAGCGTGCCGAGGCAGTACTCGAGGGCGTTGCTCGGGCTCGGGGAGATGTCGAGGACGCGGTCGTACATCGAGGGCTGGTAGACGAGGCGCGGCGTGCCTCGGAGCGTGGGCAGGGGCGGGTCGTCGGGGTGCAGGGCGAGGCGGACGCCGGCTTCTTCGGCGACGGGGAGCACGTCGTGCAGGAACGCGGCGAGGCGGCGCCAGAGTTCCTCGTGCGGGAAGCCCTCGACCACGCCCGGGCCGAGGCCGTCGCGGAGCCGCATGTTCCAGACCATGCCCTCGGGCATGGGAACATCCCCCACGCCGTCCACCCCCTCCATCCCCACGGCCTCGGCCCCGCCGCGGGCGTAGCTCCCGCGGGAGCGCCCGTAGACGCCGGCGATCGAGAAGTTGTACCCCATCACCGGGATGCCGGCGGCGCCGACGTTGCGGAGGATGGTGCGCACGTTCTCGACGTGCCGCGCCCGGCCGGGGCCGTCGAGCAGGATCTCGCTCCAGTGGGCCGGGTCGAAGTTCTCGATCGCGTGGAGCGTGAGGCCGTGGGCCTCGACGCGGCGGCGGAGGTCGGCGAGTTCCCCGGCCGTCCAGAGGCGGTCGGGATCCCCGGCGAGCCCCCAGCCGAGGCGGTCGCCCATCGGCTGGTCGGAGGCGGGGTTCGCGCCGCCGCCCTTGCGGAAGTAGTCGACGAGGTGGACGACGAGGTGCGTCGCCCCGCACTGGCGGGCGAAGCGGAAGTGCTCGTCGTCGAGCATGTGCTTGTAGAGGCCGAAGCCGAGTTTCATCGGGGCTCCCTTGCGGTCGCAGGTGCCTCCTGACTCAGAACCCGATACTCCCGCCGCCGTCGACGGGGAGGCAGACGCCGGTGATGAAAGAGGCGGCGGGGGAGGCGAGGAAGACGGCGGCGCGGCCGATCTCCTCGGGGCGGCCGAAACGCCCCATCGGCGTGCGGGAGAGGATCTTGCGCCCGCGTTCCTCGTCGCCCGCGATCGCGCCGCGGAGCATGGGCGTTTCGATCCAGCCGGGGGCGATCGCGTTGACGCGGACGCCGCGGGAGGAGACTTCGGCGGCGAGCGAGCGGACGAGCCCCAGGTGGGCCGACTTGGCGGCCGAGTAGGCGGTGACGAGGGGGATCCCGATCAGCGAGGCCATGGAGGCCGTGAAGAGGATCGAGCCGGAGCCGCGTTCGAGCATGCCGGGCAGGACGCCGCGGGTGAGGCGCACGGCCGCGGTGACGTGCGTGGCGAGGACCCGCTCGAACTCCTCCTCCGTCGCCTCGAGCATCGTCTTCTTGAGGTGGATGCCGGCGTTGTTGACGAGGCAGGCGATCGGCCCGCGCTCGCCGGCGGCGCGGTCGAGCATGGGCCGGACGCTCGCGGCGGCGGTGATGTCGCAGGGGGCGATGGAGGCCGCGTCGCCGATGCGCTCGGCCGCGGCGCGGAGGGCGTCCTCACGGCGCCCGACGAGGGTGACGGCGGCGCCGGCGGCGGCCATGGCCTCGGCGATCGCCAGCCCGAGACCGCTCCCGCCGCCGGTGATCAGCGCGTGCTGCCCGCGGAGGGAGAAAGCCTCCGCGTGCCGGCGGGCGGGCGCGGCGGGGGCGTCGGTCGCGGCGTCGGTCATCGCGTTCCTTCGGGCCGGGGGAGCGATGACTGTACACGGGGCGGAGAGAGGGGCAGATTGCAGACGGCAGAGTGAGGCGGGGAGAGGTGGGCGCGCGGGATCGGCTTCGGTGCGGGAACTGCCGCTTCGCCGCCAGGCTTCTCCGGCGAGGGGTTCTCCGGCGGCCGGTCAGACCTCGGGGGGCTCGGGGTGGACGAGCGTGTAGACCGCCGGGACGAGCACGAGCGAGACGAGCGTGCTGAAGAGGAGCCCGCCGACGACGGCGCGGGCGAGCGGGGCCTGGGCCTCGGCGCCCTCGCCGATGCCGAAGGCCAGCGGGAGCAGGCCGAGGATCGTCGTCAGCGTCGTCATCAGGATCGGGCGGAGGCGGCGGCGCCCGGCCTCGGCGACGGCCTGCCTGGCCCCCCAGCCCTTCTCGCGGCGGATCTGCCCCGCCTGGTCGACGAGCAGGATCGCGTTGTTCACCACGATGCCGCCGAGCATGATGCACCCGATGTACGACTGGACGTTGAGCGTCGTCCCGGTGAGGAAGAGGGTGACGAGCACGCCGATGCCGGCCGCGGGGACGCTGAGCATGACGACGAGCGGGTCGCGCAGGCTCTCGTACTGGCAGGCGAGGACCATGTAGACGAGGACGAGGGAGAGGGCGAGGGTGATCGCCAGCTCGTTGAACGCCTTCTGCTGCTCCTCGTAGTTGCCGGCGAGGCTGAAGTCGTAGCCGGAGGGGCGGGGGACGGCCCGCAGCGCCTCGGCGACGTCGCGGGCGACGGACCCCATGTCGCGCTGCCCGGAGAGGTTCGCGCTCACCGTCGCGACGCGCTGGCGGTCCTTGCGCTCGATCAGGAGCGGCCCCTGCCCGGGCTCGGCGACGACGAGGTTCCGCAGGGCCACCTCCTCGCCGGCCGTGTTCGTCAGGGTGAGGTCGAGGATCTCCTCGAGCGGGATCGACTCCGCGTCGCGCAGGCGCACGAGGATGCGGTACTCGTCCCCGGCCTCGCGGTACTCGCCGGCCCGCGTCCCGCCGATCGCGGTCTCCAGCGTGCGGGCGACGCGCTCGACGCTCAGCCCGAGGTCGGCCGCCTTGTCGCGGTCGATGCGGATCAGCTGCTGCGGCACGCCCTGGTCGCGGGCGTAGCGGATGTCGGTGACGCCGGGGGTCTGCTCGAGGATCGTCGCGACCTCGGCGGCGAGGGCGTCGAGGATGTCGAGGTCGTACCCGCGGATCTCCACCGCGAACCCCTCGTCCCCGCCGATGATGCGGTTGAGCAGCCACTGCCCCTGGGGCGCGCGGGTGCGGATCTTCATGCCGGGGACGCGCCCGACGAGCAGCTCGCGCAGCTCGTCGGCGATCTCGGTGTTCGTGCGCGACCGCTGCGCCAGCGGCGTGAGCGCGAGCTGCAGCTCGCCCTCGCTCGCCTGGTCGGGGTTCCAGCTCGAGGCCCCGACGCTCGCGACGTAGCTGACCAGCTCCGGCACGTGCGGGAGCGCGAGCTGCTCCAGCAGGCGCGTCTGCCGGTCGACGAGTTCCAGCCGCGTCCCCTGCTCCATCTCGCCGGAGACGCGGACCTGGCCCTCGTCGCTCGGGGGCATGAACTCCGTCCCGATCATCGGCACGAGCAGGGACGAGCCGACGGCGAGGCCCGCGACGACGAGCACGGTCGCCCACCGGGCCCGCAGGGCGTCCCGCAGCACGCCCCCGTAGGCGCGCTCGAGCCCCGCCTGCGTCCGGTCCGCGAGCGTCAGCAGCCACGCGACGGGCCGCGCCCGCGACTCCCGCGGCCGCTCCCGCCCGAGCAGGCGCGAGGACATCATCGGCACGAGCGTGAGCGCCACCGCGAGCGAGACCGCCAGCGAGAAGGCGATCACGTAGGCCAGCTCCCGGAAGAGCACGCCGCTCGTGCCGCGCGCGAAGACCAGCGGGAGGAAGATGACCAGCGTCGTCAGCGTGCTCGCCACGATCGCCCCGGCGACCTCGCCCGCGCCGCGGACGCTCGCCTCGCGCGTCCCCTCCCCCTCCTCGTGGCGGCGCCGGAAGATGTTCTCGAGCACGACGATCGAGTTGTCGACCATCATGCCCACGCCGAGCGCCAGCCCGCCGAGCGTCATCAGGTTCAGCGTGAAGCCGCAGAAGTAGATCAGCGCGAACGTCGCCACGACCGAGACCGGGATCGAGACGGCGATCACCAGCGTGCTGCGCACGTTCCGCAGGAACAGCAGCAGCACGAGCACCGCCAGCCCGCCCCCGTACACCACGCTCTGCCCCACGTTGGCGATCGACCGCTCGATGTACCGCCCCTGGTCGACCACCGGCACGATGCGGAGCTGCGGCATGTCGCGGTTGATCGCCTCGACCTCCGCGAGCGCCGCCCTCGCCACGGCCGCCGTGTTCGCGTCCGACTGCTTGCGGATCGCCAGGCGCACGCCCCGCCGACCGTCGATGCGCACCAGCCGCGTCATCTCCCGGTGCGTGTCGCGGACCTCGGCGATGTCGGAGAGCCGCACCGGCCCCCCCTCGCGCACCGCCACGACCGTCGCCGCCAGCTCGTCGAGCCCCCGGAACTCCCCGGGCGTGCGGATGCGGACCTCGTACCGACCCTGGTCGATGTTCCCGGCCGGGACGTTGACGTTCGCCTCGCCGATCGCCGTCAGCACCGCCTCCAGCGGCAGCCGCAGCGCCTTGATCTTGCCGATGTCCAGCTCGATGCGGATCTCGCGCGTGTACTCGCCCCAGACGTCCACGGCCGCCACGCCCGGGATCCGCTCCAGGCGGTAGAGCACCTGGTCGTCCAGGACCTGCGCGAGTTCCACCGGGTCGAGGGAGCTGGAGAGCCCGAGGAGCACGATCGGCGCGTTCGAGACGTCGAACTTCCGCAGCTCCGGGCGCGTCGCGTCGTCCGGCAGCTCGTCGACCACCCGGTCGAGCCGGTCGCGCACGTCGCTCGCCGCCGCGTCGAGGTTCGTCCCCCACGTGAAGCGGATCCGGACGCTGCTCACGCCCTCGCTGGACGTGCTGACGATCTCCTCCACCCCCTGCACCGTCGCGACGGCCTCCTCGATCGGCTCCGTCACCAGGCGCTCGATCTCCTCCGGGGCCGCGTTCTCGTACTCGGCGCTCACCGTCACCGACGGCAGCTCCACGTCCGGCAGGAGGTCGATCGGCAGCCGCCAGAGGGAGAAGGCCCCGACCACCACGACCATCAGCCCGATCATCGCCGTCGCGACCGGGCGGCGCACGCTCAGGGCGGGCAGGTTCACGCCGCCTCCCCGTCGTTGGCCAGGATGCCCGCCTCCTCGCCCGCGGCCGTCGGCTCGGCAGGCTCCGCGGGAACTGAGGTGGAGGTGGGGGTGG
>CAYMFP010000012.1:0-23334 GCA_964389385.1 uncultured Phycisphaeraceae bacterium
ATGAACGCCGTGTACCGGCTCACCCGGGCCGCCTGCTGCATGTTGTGCGTCACGATCAGCACCGTGTACCGCTCGGCGATCTGCGTGATCAGCTCCTCGATCCGCAGGGTCGCGATCGGGTCCAGCGCCGAACACGGCTCGTCCAGCAGCAGCACCTCGGGGTCCGCCACGATGGCCCGGGCGATGCAGAGCCGCTGCTGCTGCCCGCCGGACAGCCCCAGCGCCGACTGCTTCAGCCGGTCCTTCACCTCGTCCCAGATCGCCGCCGCCCGCAGCGACCGCTCGCAGGCCTCGTCCAGCACCCGCCGCCGGTTCTCCCCGTCGATCCGCAGGGGGTACACCACGTTCTCGTAAATCGACATCGGGAACGGGTTGGGCTTCTGGAACACCATCCCCAGCCGCTTGCGCAGCCCGATCACGTCCACGTCCGGGGCGTAGATCGGCGAGCCGTTCAGCAGCATCTTCCCGTCGACCCGCACGCCCCCGATCAGGTCGTTCATCCGGTTGATCGAACGCAGCAAGGTCGACTTGCCGCAGCCCGACGGCCCGATCAGGGCCGTCACCTCGCCCCGGGGGATGCCCATGCTCACCCCGTGCAGCGCCCGCGACCCGCCGTACCACAGGCTGAAGTTCTCGACCTCGATCACCGGGTCCCGGCCGGCCAGCTCGGCGTGCACCGCCGGCTCGACCGTCTCGCCCCGCCGGATCGCGTCGATGACGCGGAACTCCGTCGCCCGGGCCGGGGGCTCGGCCTCGAACGCCACGTGCCGCAGCCCGCGTGTCGGTTGATCGCTCATGGGTGTTCCAGCGTAGGTCATCGTCACACCGTCGGCCCGCTCAGCCTCGCCCGCAGCCGGGCACGCACCACGATCGCCACCAGGTTCAGGCAGATCACGATCGTCAGGAGCAGCAGCGTCGTTGTCCACACCAGGGGCCGGGCCGCCTGGGAGTCCGGGCTCTGGAACCCCAGGTCGTAGATGTGGAACCCCAGGTGCATGAAGCTCCGCTCCAGGTGCAGGAACGGGGCCTCGCCCGACACCGGCAGGTCCTGGTTGAGCTTCACCGCCCCCACCAGCATCAGCGGCGCCACCTCGCCCGCCCCGCGCGCCATCGCCAGGATCGCCCCCGTCAGGATCCCCGGCATCGCGCCCGGGATCACGATCCGGCGCAGCGTCTGCCACTTGCTCGCCCCGCAGCCGTAGCTGCCCTGGCGCATCGAGTTCGGCACCGCCGCGATCGCCTCCTCCGTCGACACGATCACCACCGGCAGCGTCAGCAGCGCCAGCGTCAACGCCGCCCACAGCATCCCGCGGCTGCCGAAGGTCGGCGAGCCGTCCGCCGCCCGCGCCGCGAAAAACCCGCCGAAGTACGGCGTCCGCGCCACCAGCACCACCGCCAGCGCCAGCGTCACCGCCCACAACGCCCACCCCGCGCGACGCAGCCCGACCTGCCACCGCGACGCCTCGGTCCCCGGAACCGGACGCGACCACAGCCCGCACGCCGTCGCCCCGACCATCGCCAGCACCGCGCCCCCAAGCCCAGCCCACCACAGCGCCGGGGGCAGACGCACCGCCGCCGCCGGGCCCGAGTCCACGTACCGCCCCACCGTGTAGCAGAAGAACCCCAGCCCGAACACCCCGTACACGATGCTCGGCACCCCCGCCAGGTTGTTCACCGCGATCCGGATCGCGCTGACCACCAGCCCCTGCGTCGCGTACTCGCGCAGGTACAACGCCGCGATCACGCCCAGCGGCGTCACCGTCACCGTCAGCAGCAGCGTCAGCATCACCGTGCCCACGATCACCGGGAACACGCCGCCCTCCGTGTTCGCCTCCCGCGGCGGCGTGCTCAGGAACTCCCACCACCGCGACAGGAACACACCCGCCTTCTCGCCCACGCCCATCGCGTTCGCGTCGACGATCCGCACCACCTGCGACAGCCGCATCGGGTTGTCCGGCTCGATCTGCCGCGCCGGCGCGAACCGCCCGCCCCCCGGCTCGACCACCACCAGCCGCAGCCGGTCGTCCTCCGCCTCCAGACGCCGCACCTCCGCCAGCACCCGGTCGTACTCGCCCTGCAGCGCCGCCTCCCGCTCCGCAACACGCGCCCGCAGCGACGCCAGCCCCGCCTCGTCCGGCGCGCGACCACGCCACGGCCCGAACACCAGCAGCGCCACCCCCGCCGCCACCGCCAGCCCCCACGCCCCGGCCCGAGCCACGCCCCACGCCCGGCCCGCCCCGCGCCCCGCGCGGGCCGCCCGCCGGCCGGCCGCCACACCCGCGCCCGCCAGCCCGAGCACCCCCGCCCCCAGCGCCGCCGCGCCGAACGCCCCCACCGGCTCGGCCATCCCCGTCCGGGCCGACCGCAGTTCCGCGGCACGCACCCGCAGACGCTCGGCCTCCATCCGGTCGTTGATCCGCCCCAGCTCGTGCCGCTTGAGCCGCTCGATCTCCGCCTTGCGCGCCCGCGCCGCCCGGTGCTCGGCCCCGTAGAACCCCAGCACCCCGGCCGGCCCCTCGGCCAGCACGCGCTCCGTCCCGTCCGCCTGCCGCTCGACCGCCCGCTCCGGCACGCCCAGCCACACGCTCCACGCCTCGCGCTCGACCAGCACCGCCCCCGGCGGCGTCTCGACCGACGCGATCTCCGACGCCGGCACCCAGCGGAACGGCTCCTGCCCCGCGTCCCGGTTGCCCGTCCGGTACAGCACCGCCGGCGGCTCCGCCGCCTCGTCCGTCCGCACGCCCAGGAACACCGTCCCGTCCGTGAGCGTCACCCGCTCGACCGGCCGCGGCCAGAAGGTCGCCACCCCCCGCGTGACGATCATCCCGACCAGCCCGACGATCATCACCAGGCACACCACCAGGGCCCCGCCCGTCAGCCAGATCATCGGCTCGCCGCGCGCGCTCAGCGGCGTGCCCCGGAACCCCGAGAGCGTCTTGCCCCCGGGCCGCCCCGGCGCCGCCGGCGTCACGCGATCGGCCACCACCCGGCTCACAGCCCCGCCGTCCTTGCCCGGACCACCTGGCGGACCACCTCCGCCAGCGTGTTGATCACAAAGGTCATCACGAACAGCACCAGCCCGCACAGGAACAGCACGCGGTAGTGCGTGCCCCCCTGCGGCGCCTCCGGCAGCTCCACCGCGATGTTCGCCGACAGGGTCCGGAACCCGCCGAAGATGTTCCAACTCATCTCCGGCGTGTTCCCCGTCGCCATCAGCACGATCATCGTCTCACCCACCGCACGCCCGAACCCGATCATGCACGCCGAAAAGATCCCCGACGCCGCCACCGGCAGCACCACGCGCACCGCCGTCTGCCACGGCGTCGCCCCCGCCCCCAGCGACGCCGCCCGCAGCGAATCCGGCACCGCCCGCAGCGCGTCCTCCGAGATCGTGTAGATGATCGGGATCACCGCGAAGCCCATGATGATCGCCACCACCAGCGTGTTCCTGGGCGAGAACGGCCCGAAGACCGAGTCCCGAGGATCGAACCCCAGCGCCTGCAGCCCCAACGCCCCGCCCAGCGCCAGCCCGCACGCCGCCCCCAGCACCACCAGGAACCGCCCCAGCACGAACCACGCCCCGAACGCCGCGCTCCGCCCCGACAGCATCCGGTCGATCCGCCGACCGAAGACCAGCGCCTGCCCCACCGTCACCGCCACCGCCGCCGGGCCGAACAGCACCACCGCCCACCCCGGCCACCCGGCCCCGTACTCCCCCGCCAGCCAGCGCCGCATGTCCACCGGCCCCCCGCCGCCACCCGGCGGCGCGAACAGCAGCCGCTCGAACGGCCCGCCCAGCCACACCGCCAGCGCCAAGCCCAGCCCGCACGCCGCCAGCACGAACCCCAGGTGCTGCCCCGAGCGCAGCCGCTCCCGGTGACGCATCGGCACGAGCTGCCACAGGTGCGACACCGCCAGCACCGCCACCGGCACCGTCGCCATCCCGACCAGCACCGACGGCAGCCACGCACGAACGAACGGCGCCACCACCATCGCCGCCACGAACCCCAGCACCACCGACGGCAGCGACGCCATGATCTCCACGCCCGGCTTGACCACCCGACGCACCCGAGCGCTCAGAAACTCGCTCGTGTACACCGCCGCCAACACGCCCATCGGCGCCGCGAACAGCATCGCGAACACCGTCGCCTTCAGCGACCCCGCGATCAGCGGCACCAGGCTCAGCTTCACCTCGCTCGAATCGTCACCCGACGACGACTGGTACACGTACGACGGCCCCGCCTGACCCTCGTAATGCACCCGCCCGAACAGCGCCTTCAGCGAGAACTCCGGGTACCCCGCGTCCAGCGCCCGCGCCTCCGCACCCCCGGCCCCGAACACCACCACCCCGTCGTTCTTCGGCGTCAGCCGCGCCGCCCGCGCCCCCGCCACCTGCGCGTCGAACGCCGCGACCAGCTTCTCGCTCGTCACGTGCCGCACCCGCACCCGCCCGTCGGCCCCCAGCACCGTCACCGACCGGTCGCGCACGCTCGGCGCCAGGTCCACCACCGCCGACGAGGCCCCCGCGATCTCGTGCGACCGCACCAGCTTCCGCCCCGACGACCCGTCCGGCCCCGCCCCCTCCACCGTCGCCACGTGCCACGCCCGCACCGTGCCCGCCGCGTCGCCCACCAGCAGCGTCTGCCCGCCCAGCAGCATCGCCGCCGCCGTGATCCCCGTCCCCTCCGGCGCCCCCCGCGTCCGCTCGGCCCGCGCGAATCCCTCCCCCGTCCGCGTCCAGCGCTCGACCGTCCCGTCCTCGTCCACCAGCAGCACGTGCTGCCCGTCCGCCGTCACGAACGACCACCGCGCCAACGGCCCGTCCCCCAACGAGAACGCCGTCGACGCCAGCCGCGTCCGCGCCGCCCCCCCGCCCAGCGGCCGGATGGTCCGCACCGTGTTCACCAGCGCCGTCCCGTCCGCCCGGACCGCCAGCAGCACCGTCCGACCCGTCGGGTCCACCCGGTAGTCCACCCGCTCGACCCGCCCGGCCCCCGCCCCCAGCATCACCGGCTCGCCCATCTCGACGCGCAGCTCCGTCCGCCGCGCCCGCCCCGGCTCGGTCACCCGGAACGCCGCCCCGCCCTCCAGCCAGACCTCCCCCACCGGCCGCGACCGGTCCGTCTCCGCCGTCGAGAACCCGAACCACACCCGCCCCAGCCGCACGCTGCCGTCCTCGTGCCCCGTCGCGACCAGCTCGCCGTTGCGGGCGACCGCCAGCGCCGTCACCGGCGCGTGCCCGCCGAGGTCCACCGCCCCGCCGAGCCGCCCCCCACCGTCCAGCAGCACCCCCTCCACCGCCCCCTCGGGCGTGACGACCGCCATCGCCACCCCGTACGGGTCCAGCACCGCCTCACCCGCCGGCACGTCCGCCCCCAGCGCCCGCGCCGGCCCCAGCTCCCCCCGCGAGAACAGCGGCGCCACCACGCACGCCAGATACACGCAGATCCCCAGCACCGCCGCGATGACCACGAAGCCCCCGGCGCTGATCACCAGCCCGGCGACCCGGTCGGTCGCGTGGACGCGGCGTCTGACCCGCCGCGGCGCTGTTCGAGAGCCCTGGTCCATCGTGTGCGTTTCGTCCCCGACGCGCGGTGTGGGTGGGTCAGACGGTCCGCCGGCGCAACCCGCCGGGCGGACACCGAGGATAGCTCCCCGCGCAACGCCCGCGCCGCCGCGGACGCCGCCGGACGCTCAGAAGTTCGGCTCGATCCCGCACGCCTCCAGGTCTTCACGCGCAACCGCTGCCGAGATCGGGAAATACCCGTCCTTCAGCACGACCTCCTGCCCCTGGCGGCTGAAAATCAGCTTCACGAACTCCGCCCGCAGCGGGTCCAGCCCCTTGATCGGGTCCGCGTTCACGTACACGTACAGGAACCGCGCCAGCGGGTACTCGCCCGATGCCGCGTGCTCCGAGTCCGGCGCGAACGCCTCGTCCCCTTCCTCCAGCGACACCCGCAGCATCTTCACGTCCGCCGTCGCGTACCCCACCCCCGAGTACCCCATCCCGTACAGGTCCGTCGCCACGCCCTGCACCACCGCCGACGACCCCGGCTGCTCCTTGACCGTCGCCTTGTAGTCGTTCCCCTGCAGCGCCACCGACTTGAACAGCCCGTAGGTGCCCGACGCCGAGTTCCGGCCGTACAGGCTGATCGGCCGCGCCTTCCACGCCGCGTCCGTCACCCCGAGATCCCCCCACGTCATGTTCGGCCCCTCGACCGAGAACACCCGCGTGAGCTGATCGATCGAGATCTCGTCCAGCGGGCAGTCCCGGTGCACGAACACCGCCAGCGCGTCGATCCCCGTCCGCAGCGCCACCGGCGGGTACCCGTGCCGCGCCTCGAACTGATCGATCTCCGAAGGCTTCATCGGCCGGCTCATGGGCCCGAAGTGCGCCTGCCCCTCGATCAGCGCCGGCGGCGCCGTCGACGACCCCTTCCCCTCCACCTCGATCTGGGCCGAGGGGTAGAACGCCTTGAACTCCTCCCCCCACAGCGTCATCAGGTTGTTCATCGTGTCAGAGCCGATGCTCTTCACGCCGCCCGAAACCGCGCTCGTCGCGCGGTACGCCGGCAGTTCCGAGTCGATCTCCTGGCCGCACGCGACCCACGCCGGGACCGCGATCGCTGCCGTAACGCCCAGAGTCATCAGGTGGCGGATCATGCTGTTTCCTCTCCTTTGGATTCCCGAACGCCAGAATCGTGGCAGGTCCGGCCCCGAAGGCACGCGCAACCACCGTGAAGACTTCGTAAAGACCCCGCGCCCCTCCCCGCCTTACCCCTCCTCCTCCAGCAGCCGACGCAGCGCCTCCAGCACCTTCGGGTCATCCGGCGTCGTCCGCGGCTCGAACCGCGCCGCCACCACCCCGTCCCGCCCGATCAAAAACTTCGTGAAGTTCCACGCCGGCTCGCCCCCCAGGGGCTCCGGCAACGCCGCCAGCGCCCGGAAAAGCGGGTGGGCCCCCTCGCCCCGCACCGCGACCTTCGCCGCCATCGGGAACGTCACCCCGTAGTTCTCCCGGCAGAACGCCGCGATGTCCTCGTTGCTCCCCGGCTCCTGCCCCGCGAAGTCGTTCGACGGGAACCCCAGCACCACCAGCCCCGCCTCCCGGTGCTCGCGGTACAGCTTCTCCAAAGCCTCGTACTGGGGCGTCAGCCCGCACCGGCTGGCCGTGTTGACCACCAGCACCACCTTGCCCCGGTACGCCGCCAGGCTCGTCGGGCGACCGTCGATCAGCTCGAAACCGTGCCGCGACAGATCGCCCGGCGCGGCCCGCTCCTCCACCCCGGGCTCCGCCGCCCCCACCTCCGCTTCCGGCGAAGCCCCCGTCGGGGCGGCCCCCGCGAGACCGACCACAAGAATCAAACCGGCAAGAACCGAAGGGCCACGGGCGGGGCGGGATCGACGGGTCATCGGCGGACCTCCTTGGCTGGTATCGTGACGATATGTTCCCCACGACCGCCGACAGGAGAACCGCCCAACCCCCCGAGGCGCTCCTCACGCGCACCGTCCGCCTCTGCGTCAACCCCGACGGTTCCTCCGACGGCGCCAACGGATACGCCGGACGCCCCGCGATGCGGGGGCTCGGCCGCTACTACGAACTCACCGCCACCGTCCGCGGCGTCCCCGACCCCCGCACCGGCTACGTCATCAGCATCCACGACGTGGACGACCCCATCCGCGCATCCGTCACCCCCGCCATCGAGCGGGCATGCCGCGAACGCCCGACCGCCGAGCCCGCGGGCCTCATGACCGAACTCTGGGACCTGGCCGCCGCGGCCCTGCCCGCGCGCCTCGAACGGCTGGCGTGGGCGCTCACGCCGACCTACAAGGTGGAGATGTCCGTGAGCGATCGATCCTCAGGCCGCGTCGTGATCCGCCAGCGCTTCGACTTCGCGGCCTCGCACCGCCTCCACAGCCCCGCCCTCACCGACGACGAGAACCGCCGCGTCTTCGGCAAGTGCAACAACCCCGGCGGCCACGGGCACAACTACCGGATCGAAGCCGCCGTCTCCGTGCCCGCCGGCCCCGACCCCTTCCCCCTCGCCGCCCTCGAACAAGCCGTCGAGGAGGCCGTCCTCGCCCCCTTCGACCACAAGCACCTCAACACCGACACCCCCGAGTTCGACACCGCCCGCGGCGGCGTGACCCCCTCCGTCGAGCACATCGCCATGGTCTGCCACGCCCGCCTCGCCGGCCCCGTCCGCGCGCTGCGCGAGGGCGCCGAACTCGCCGAGGTCACCGTCTGGGAGACCGACCGCACGAGCTGCACCTACCCGGCGCACGCCCCGGCCTGACGCCCATGCCCGAGGTCCGCAAGATCCTGCTCATCCGCCCCAGCGCCCTCGGCGACGTGTGCCGCACCGTCCCCGTCGCCGCGGCGCTCCGCGCCCGCTACCCCAACGCACGCATCGAGTGGATGGTCCAGCAGGGCTTCGAGGACGCCGTCCGCCATCACCCCGCCGTCGACGCCGTCGTCCCCTTCGACCGCCGCGGCCTCGGACGCGGCGCCGCCCGCGGCGACCTCTCCGCCACCCTCGCCTTCCTCCGCTCCCTCCGCCGGTCGGAATACGACCTCGTGATCGACGCCCAGGGCCTGGCACGCAGCGGCGTCTTCATGTTCGCCACGCGCGCCCCCGTCCGCATCGGCTACCGATCAGCCCAGGAAGGCGCCTGGCTGGCCGCCAACCGCCGCGTCGACGCCCCGCGCGCCATGCACACCGTCGACCGCATGCTCCGCCTCGCCGCCGCCGCCGGCGCGGACGTCTCCGCCCCCGACCTGCGCCTCCACGCCGACCCCGACGCCATCGCCCAGGTCGTCGCCGAACACCCCGAGCGCTACGCCGTCATCGCACCCACCTCGCGATGGGCCTCGAAACGCTGGCCGGACGAACGCTTCGCCGCCGTCGCCCGCCGCCTCCTCGACGACCGCCTCGTCGAACGCGTCGTTGTCGTCGGCGCGCCCGGCGAACGCGCCCAGTGCCCCGCCTGCCTCGCCCTCGCAGCCGACCACCCACGCGTCACCGACCGCGTCGGCTCCACCTCCGTCGCCGTCCTCATGGCCCTGATCGCCCGCTCATCCCTCCTCATCGCCAACGACTCCGCGGCGGTGCACATGGGCGTCGGCTTCGGCCGCGCCCTCGTCGCCCTCTACGGCCCCACCGACGTGCCCCGCGTAGGCCCCTACCGCCGCGAGCAGGACGTCATCCAGCACCGCCTCCCCGGCGACCGCCCCGACCACAAGTCGGACGCCAACGCCGCGATGATGGGCCGCATCACCACCGACGAGGTGGTCGAGGCCGCCCGGGCCCGCCTGCGCCCCTGAAAACCGCCCCCAAACCCCCGAACGACCACGCCTGCGCGCCAAATTGTGGACGTGCGCCCAAGCCCCCTTGCGTCCCCGCGTCCGCCCGGTACCCTGCCGGCATGAAAACCCTGACACTCGCCGAACAAGAACCCCCGGGCCTCACCGCCGAAGCCTGGTCGCCGCCCACCCGCCCCGACCCGGACGACCCCGACCGAGACCGCGCCGCGCTCAACGCCATCATCACCATCCTGCACGACCGGGAGCACTCGCTCTTCCGGCTCTGCGACATCACCGGCCTTAGCCTCCACCGCCTCGCCGACCTGCTCGAATCCGAGGAGGCCGACCGCGCCCTCAACGCCATGGAGCGCTGCCTCCGCGTGCGTGAACGCGCGGTCGACATCCACAAACGCTTCATCTCCGAGAGCGCGCTGCTCCGCCTCGCCCAGTCCACACCCCTCACCCACCGCGAGGCCGAACCCGTCCGCAAGGCCGCCACCACACTCGCCGTCCCACCCAAAACCAAGCCCAAGCCAAAGGCCCCGGCGCCCGAACCCCCGACGCAAGCCGCGCCCGCATCCCTACAAGCCGCGCCAGAACCCATACAAGCCGCGCCCGTAAGGAAGCGGCCCACAGCACCCCCTCAAACCGCCCAACCCCCCAGCCCAGCCGCCGCCCTCGCCGCCCTCGCGGGCGCCCCCATCCCCCACGCAACCCTTTGCGCACGCGCTCGAACCGCGCCGCCCCACCGCGAACCCAACCCCTTCACCCCACCAGCCCCTTCGTGAGCCGCATGAACGCCGTCTCGAGGTTCACCGGCTCCTCCTGGAAGTGCGTCAGCCGGAAGCCGTTGTTCACCAGCACGTTCGGGATGTCCGTGAACACCCCGCCCATCCGGTCGTCGTACGCGACGTGGATGAGCCGGTCCGCGTGCCCCGTGGCCGCCGTGCCGTCGCCGTGAACCACCTTGGCCTCCGTCACGCCCGGCATCGTGGACAGCACCTGGCACGCCGCCTCCATCCGCTCGGCCACCCCCACGTGAACCACGTGCCCCACCTTCGCCCGACGGAGAATCTCGCCGACCGAACCCGAGAACAGCAGCTCCCCCCGCTCGATGATCCCCACCGTGTTGCACAGCTCCGCCAGCTCGTGCAGGATGTGGCTGGAGATCAGGATCGTCTTGCCCATCCGCTTCAGCTCCTTGAGCAACTCGCGGATCTCGATGCGGGCGCGCGGGTCCAGGCCCGACGCCGGCTCGTCCATCAGCAGCACCTTCGGGTCGTGCAGCAGCACGCGCGCGATCGACAGCCGCTGCTGCATGCCGCGCGACAGGCTCGAAACCTCCGCAGTCTGCTTGTACGTCAGGTCCGTCAGCTCCAGAACGTCGCTCACGACCTTCCGACGCTGCGCCCCGTTGATGTTGTACGCCGCCGCGAAGAACTCCAGATACTCATGCACCACCATGTCCTGGTACGCGCCCATGAAGTCCGGCACGTAGCCGATCAGCGGCCGGATCTGCCGGTTCTGGTACCCCACCGTCAGCCCCGCGATCTGCGCCTGCCCCGACGAGGGCTTCAGCAGCGTCGCCAGGATCTTGATCGTCGTCGTCTTCCCCGCCCCGTTCGGGCCGATGAAGCCGAAGCAGTCGCCCTCGTTGATCGTCAGGTTCAGAGCGTTCAACGCGACAAGGTCGTTGTAGCGCTTCGTCAGATTGATCGTCTCGATCATCGGCACGGAGTGGTCCCCTCAGTCGTCGGTCGTGTCGGTGTCGGCCGTGGCCGCCTCGGCCCCGGACCACCGCGGCGGGTCCTCGGGCAGCGGGTAAACCCAGGTCACCATCGTCAGCCCCGAACCCGGGACCGCGCGCCCGTCCACGAACAGCGGGAACGGGGCCCCCCCGGGCGAGGCGTCACGCCGCGGGACCTCCACGAAGCCGGTGACGATCACGCACGGCGTGGTCATCCACCGCCCCAGGTCCCACCCGTGCGTGGCGAACCGCCGCGCCTGCCGGTTGGCCACCGTGTCGCGGTCGTCCCGGTAGTTGGGCGGCGCGAACTGCGACAGGAACCGCACCGCCGTCAGCCGCTCGGGCAGGCTGCCCGTCCCCGTCGCGCCCGTGAAAGCCCCCGTGTCCGCACCCAGCCGGACCGCCGAGCGGAAGTAGTCCAGCCCCCGCGTCTGCATCGTCGCCGCCGCGGACACCGCCCCCAGGTCCAAGGGCTGCCCCGGCGCCCAGGCACGCTCGGCGAACTGCGGCGCCAGCACCGCCACCCCGCTGATCGCCCCGCCCGCCAGCGCCGTCCCCGCCGGCAGGATCCGCACCTGCCCCGGATTGATGAACACACGCACGTCGGTCAACGGAGCCGGGAAGTCATGAACGAGCACGCCCGTCAGGTTCAGCCCGTCCCGCGTGATCCGGGGCTCCCCGAGCGAGCCCGGGTCGGACTGGATCTTGATGCCCCCCCACGCGCTCACCCCGGCGTAGTCCGCCTGGAACTGCTTGACCGTCGCCCGCGCCGGCACGGTCAGCGTGTCCGGCGCGCGGGCCTCGACCCGGTAGCCCGAGTTGTCCGGGAAACCCTTCGACCACCCCATCAGGTTCCCCGGCGGCTCCCACGGCGCGAGCAGGTCGTCCGCCCCGGTCGGACGCCCCGCGTCCGGCGGACGCACCGACACGGTCTCCAGCCCGTACGACGGCAGCATCAAACTCGACCACGTGCGGGCCCGCGATTCCGCCCGCCCGTGCACGGACTCGAAGAGCGTCAGGTGCGTGTACGACACCCGCTTCGGCCGCAGCACCGTCGCGCCCGCCCAGGCCAGCCCGGTGAACAGCGCCGTGCACGCCGCGAACCCGACCCACGCGTGGTGGTGCAGCCCGCGCCGGCGCAGCAGGGCGAAGCCCACCGGCCCCGCGACCAGCCAGTACGAGATGAACACCACCACGCCGAACAGCACCCCCTGGATCGCGCTGCCCGTCCGCGAGATCGCGTTGCTCAGGTCGTGGTCGAAGTCCATCTCGCGCCGCGGGGCCCCCGCCGCGGCCTGCTCGGTGTCCGTGATCTTGTCCGGGTCGCGGATCTCGCCCCGACGCCCCAGCACGCGGTGCCAGAAGGCCTCGGCGTCCGGCAGCCCGAACCGGCGGAACGGCCCCGCCGCCAGGTCCATCCCCACCACCGTCACCGCCCCCGAACCCACGATGCGGCTCATCACCACGCACGAGCCGTCCGGCAGGTCGATGATCCGCCGCGCCTCGTCCGGGCGCGCGTCGGGCCGGGGCCGGAAGGTGTGCAGCACGACGTTGTTGGGCAGCGGGACGTCGATCGAACCGGTCAGCAGCGGCCGGATGGTCTCCGGGTCGACGCCCTCGCGCCGGTCCGGCCGGCCCACGGCCGGCAGGAGGTCGGACAACGGGTGCCGGGCCCCGAACCAGGGGTCGCCCGCGGGCGGGATCAGGATGACCAGATGGCCGCCCCGCTCCACCCACTGGCGCAGCGCCGCCGCACGCTCGGGCGTCAGGGCGGTCGGCTCGGTGGCCCGGGTCGTCGACTCGGCCCACAGCAGGACCCCGAACGGGGAAAGGCCGTGCCAGCGGTCCGGCAGGCGGGGCACGTCCAGGCCGGTGACAACCCGTGTCAGCTCGTGCCCGAACGGCGCCGCGGCCCGGTTCTGGATCGTGAAGGTGTACTGCTCCAGCCCCGCCGGGTACGGCCCGATGACCCCCGCCAGCCCCATGACCGGGGGCAGGATCTGGGAGCCCGCCGCCCGCGGCGGGTCGTACCGGCCCAGCAGGCGCCCCGGCCGGTACCCCGGCTGGTCGCCCGCCGAGGACTCCAGGGCCTCGAACACCAGCACCCCGGGCGGGTCGTTGTCCGCCTGGAAGGGCAGGCGGGCGTACAGCCAGAAGGACTGCTCGACGCCCGGGTTGGTGGTGACCACGCGGTCGTACATGGCCCGGTCGCCGTCGGCGTCGCGGACGCTCAGCCGGAGGACCAGGTCCCGCTGCTCGGGGGCGGCGTCGGTGATCTCGACCTGGACGCCCATCCAGTCGCCGGCCCGGGCGCTGTTGCCCACGCCGTACTGGGCGACGCGGACGACCACCTCGTCCTGGGCCGCGGCGGTCGGCGCCGAGACAGCCAGGACGCAGGCGACCAGGAACCGCAGCAGGGCGCGGGCGGGGTGTCCGAGAACGCTTGGGTTCACCTTGGGCGGGCTCCTGTCGGGCATCGACGCGGGGCGGTGCGCGGCGGGCGGGGCGATTGTACCGCAAATGGGCGGTTCGGCCCGGACGGGCGAAGACGGCCCCGCATCGTGCCGATAGGCGGTGGGCATGATCGGCACGGACTCGCTCATCTGGGTCATCCTCGGCGTCACGACGGCGGTCTGCGTGCTGTCGATGCTGGGGGTGTTCTCGGGCGTGATCCGCCACGAGACGCGCCTGCACGACCTGCGGAACCGGGTTGCGGAACTGCAGTACCGGTACACGCTCCAGCTCGCCAGGCTGCACGGCCACATCGAGGACGAGGCCGAGGAGGGCGAGGTGGACGTGCTGGACGCCGAGGGCGACCCCGTCCCGCTGCACGCCGACGACGCCGACGCCCGGGCCGGGTCCGGGCGCGCCGCGGCCTGACCTCAGCCCGCCGCGCCCTCGCGCAGCAGGCCGATCAGCACGGCGTGCGAGCGGGCCCCCATCCGGAAACAGTCCAGTTCGAACTTCTCGTTGGGCGAGTGGACGCGGTCGTCGTCCAGGCCGAAGCCCATGAAGATGGTCTCGATGCCCAGCTCGGTCTTGAGCAGGCCGGCGACGGGGATCGAGCCGCCCGTCTTGATCATCGCCGGGGCGACGCCGCAGGCGCGTTCGACCGCGGCCCGGGCGGCGGTCAGGGCGGGCGAGTCGGTGGCGCAGGTGGCCGGGGCGCCGCCGTGGTGGTCGGTGAGCGTCCAGCGGCAGCCCGGGGGGGTGCGGGCGCGGAGCCACTCGAAGAAGGCGTCGCGGACCTTCTCGTGGTCCTGGTCGTCGACGAGGCGGAAGGAGACCTTGGCGCTGGCGGAGGACGGGATGACGGTCTTGGCCCCGTGGCCGGTGTATCCGCCCCAGATGCCGTTGATCTCGGCGGTCGGGCGGGCCCACTCGCGCTCGGTCATGCTGAAGCCGGCCTCGCCGACCGAGGCCTCCGGCGGGAAGCCGATGGACTTGAGGGCCGCGGCGTCGTCGATGCCGAGGTTCTTCCACTCCGCCCGCTCGGCGTCGGAGAGGTCGCCGACGCCGTCGTAGAAACCGGGGATGGTGACTCGGCGGTTCTGGTCCCACAGGCCGGCGAGGATCTTGGTCAGCTCGTTGATGGGGTTGGGGATCTTGCCGCCCCACATGCCCGAGTGCAGGTCGTGGCTGGGGCCGTGGAGGGTGATCTCGGTGTAGGCCAGGCCCCGGACGCCGTAGGTGATGGCCGGGCGGCCGCGGGCGAGCATGCCGGTGTCGGAGATCAGGCAGACGTCGCAGGCGCGGAGCTCCTCGGCGTGCTCGCGGACGAAGGCCTCGAGGTTGACCGAGCCGGACTCCTCCTCGCCCTCGAGCAGGACGGTCATGCGCACGCCGCCGGCGGGGATGCCGGAGGCCTGGAGCCAGGCGCGGGCGGCCTCGAGGAACATGGCGACCTGGCCCTTGTCGTCGCAGCTGCCGCGGGCGACGAGGCGCTCGCCGGGGCCGCCGGGCTCGGCGGGGAGGCGCTGGGGTTCGAACGGGTCGGCGTGCCAGAGCTCGACGGGGTCGACGGGCTGCACGTCGTAGTGGCCGTAGAAGAGCACGTGCGGGCCGGTGTAGTCCGCGGCGCCCGGGGTGGTGGCGAGGACGATGGGGTGACCGGCGCCGGCGGGCGCGCCGGTGGGCAGGACGCGCACCGTGAAGCCGGACTGGCGCAGGTGGTCGGCGGCGAAGTCGGCGGCGCGGGCGACCTCGGCCTTGTAGGCGGGGTCGGTGGAGATGGACGGGATGCGGAGCCAGTCGATCAGGCGGCCGATGGCGGCGGGTTCGTTGGTTTCGAGTGCGGCGAGCGCGGCTTGGGTGAGGTCGGTGGAGGGCATGGGGGATGGTAGTAGGCGCCGGGGATGAGACATTGGGGAAAGACAAAGCCGCCCTGGTGGGGGCGGCTTTGGGGAGTGCGTTGGTTGCGATCCGGGTGGATCAGCGGCGGCGGCGGGTGGTGACGAGGCCGCCGAGGCCGAGGAGGGCGAGGGCGCCGGGGGCGGGCACGGGGACGACGCTGCCCTCGAAGCGCATCTCGGTGAAGTTGGCGCCGTCGGAGTGGTCGCCGACGCGGAAGGTGCCGCCGGCGGCGATGGTGCCGCCGTTGGCGGAGACGTCGTTGATGGCCATGATGCGGAACTCGACCTCGCCGGTCAGGCCGGTGAGGGCGGAGAGGTCAACGACGGCGTTGTTGAAGTTGGTGCCGTTCTGGACGAAGGTGAAGAGGTTGGTGGTGAAGCCGTCGGCGGAGGAGAAGAGGCCGAGGAAGCCTGGGCCGGTGTTGGAGGAGCGGGCGCCGACCCAGAAGGACTCGAGGTTGACGGCGTAGCCGTCGGCGACGGTGAAGCCGAAGGAGAAGTAGTCGTCGGAGGCGGTGCTCCAGCCGGAGGCACTGAAGGAGTTGCCGGCGGCGGAGGCGGTCAGGCCGGGGCCGCGGGTCAGCTCCGTGCCGGTGACGTTGGCGGCGGTGGCGCCGACGGGGCTGGAGAACTGGTCGCCGGGCTGGCCGAAGTTGACCCAGCTGGTGATGACCTCGGCGGAGGCGGCGGTTGCGAGGCCCGCGGCGAGGGCGATGGCGGTGACGGTCTTCATCCTGATCTCTCCCGATGCAAAGGGTTGCGTGCGTGGCGCGTCGGCGGGATTGCCTGTCGATCCCGGTACCGATCGCGCCGGCGACTCTTGACTCCGGGCAAAGAATACCTGCGAAACTCGCTTGCACAAGGCGGATGCGGTGAAGGTTTGGTGAGTTCCGGGCCTATCCCGGCCCGGCGGGGGGTGGGCCGGGGGCGTGGGCGTGAAGATGGGCAAGAAAAAGCCGCGACTTGGCGGCCGCGGCTGGGAGGGTGGCGGGTTATCGGGATCAGTAGATGCGGGCTTCGTTGCGGTTGCCTTGCTGCTCGATCATGAACTGGATGGATTCCGGGGTGTTTTGGCCGGGCAGCCAGAGCGTCCCGCTGGGGTGCCACGGGTTGGGGTCGGTCCAGGACTCCAACTGCGTCACCGACCGGACCGAGCCGTCGAAGTACGCGGTGTTGAGCGAGTCCCCGTGCCGGTATGAGAGGCGGAGATTCGTGTCATCGTTCGCGAGATGCCCGCGGCCGTACGCGGTCGAGTCCCGGTAGGTCGGGGTGGACTCGGTGAACGAGCCATAATCACTCGGGGTGGTCGAAGGGTCGATGTCCAGACCGTCTGGACCGCCAGCCCAATATCGCGTTCCGTCGGCGAACATGATCTTGCTTGAAGGCGAGATCCCGACCCGATCCAATCGATGGCGGAAGCCGTTCGGCTGGCGAGGGGCCAAGGGGTGCGACTGCATTGACGCGACGGCTCCGAAAGTCGTGCCGCCCGGTGTGTCCCACAGGGAACGGATGTACGCGGCTGCGTTTGGATCATGCAGCCCGAGGTGCGCGAACCCGGACGGCATCAAATAGGAAATCTGTTTGATGCCGGGGACCTGCATCTGCTCGTCGAAGTCGTCGAAATCTCCCGGGCGGGGCGACGGGTGTGCGTAGGGCTTGAAGTTGTAGTGGGTGGCCGACGCGCAGCCGTACTCGTTGAACAGTTGAGCGGTGCGCTCGGCTCGATTTATAGGCAGGTTTACCGAATCACCGAGCAGCGGGCTGATCCAGTCTTGCGTAGAAGTCGGCGTTGTGCTGGTCGTTTCGCCTTCGAGCGCCTTGCCCCCGAACTGGACGCCTTGGCCGGGAATCACCACGTTGCCGAGGTACTTTGCGCCCACGTTGACGGGGCTTGAGTAATAGTCTCGGTAGGTGTTTGCGTAGACCTGATTTGCGAAGTTCAGATCCCGCATCGTCGCGCGGCAGACGATGGTCCTCGCGGTGTCCCTTGCCTTGCCGATGGCCGGCAGGAGTATGCCGATGAGCAACGCGATGATTGCGATGACGACGAGCAGCTCGATCAGTGTGAAGCCGCGTTTGGCGATGTTCGCAGGCTTGGTGGTCACCGGGACGTCTCCGTGCGGGTTGCCGATTTGCGGCTGATGGGTGTCACTTGGCGAGCGTGAAGACAGTGGGTTTGCTGTTGGTCACTTCGACCTCGCCTGAAGCGCCAATGGTCGAACCGGGGGTGTGCTCGGGAGAGGCTGCTTTCAGGTAGCCTGTCGCGACTTTCCAAACGCCGCCGTCGTTCGTGACCGGAAATAGTGTGCGCTCTCCGGTTTCGGGGTGCTTCGCGGGCAACAAAAGGCCGCGTGCCCGACCCATGCGAATGTCAAACAACTCGCCAGTGACCACACACGCTGCAAATAGCCGGTCCGGCTCGTCGATCTGCGTCCCGGTCAGGAACCGCCAACCGGTGAAGCCGACGGCTACAACGGCCGCGATGATCAGAATGATTTGCCAGGGTTTCAGATCGCCCATGCTTTTGGTTCCTGTCAGGGGTGCGAGCGTACGCCGCCAGCTGGCTCGTGTAGATGGTATTCGGGAACGCGGGGCCGGACAGTCCCGGAGGCGTCAGTTGACGGCTGGGGCGGGCGCGGGCGTCGGTTTCAGGTCAACGACCACGGGGTAATGGTCCGAGGCGAGGCCGGGGAGGGTGGGCAGGTCGCGGTAGTCGACGCCGGCGGGGCGGGCGGCGGTGCCGTATACAAAGGCCTTGTCCACAAGCATTTGCGCGAGGGCGGGCTTGTTGGCGAGGATCAGGTCGAAGCGGCGGCCGGACTCGTGGGTGATGATCTCGTTGGTCTTGGGGCGGTTCGCGAAGATGTCGTGAAGGCCCGCCTCGACATAGATGCGGACGGAGTCGGCGTCGGGCTCGGCGTTGAAGTCGCCCAGGACGAGGATGGGGCGGGCGGGGTGGCGTTCGGCGAGCTCGGTGACGAAACGGCTGACGACGCGGGCCTCGGCCTCGCGCCAGTAGTTGGCGGGGCGGCCGGACTTGTGGTGGACGACGAAGAGGGAGATGGGCTCGGCGGCGCCCTCGGGCTGGACGTCCACCCGGATGGGGGAGCGGCGGAAGACGAGGGGCTGGCCGGCCTGCCAGTTTTCGGCGTCGCCGTACTTGTCGGGGTGGACGCCGCCGAGGGCCATGCCGGGCCAGGCCTGGGTGTGTGTGATGGGGTGGCGTGAGAGGACGGCGTTCTCGATGCCGCGGTCGTCGCCGGCCTCGGCGATGGCGGCGGCGTGGTCGTAGCCCATGTCGGGGAGGAGGGCGTCGCGGAACTCGATGAGGGCTTCGAGGGACTCGACCTCCTGGAGGCAGAGGACGTCGGCGTTGACGGCGCGGATGGCGCGGGCGACCGCCACGGACTCGTGGAGGGGCTTGGTCATGGTCGCGTCGTCGTTGCGGCCGGAGATGGCGGGGTCGTCGTGGGCGTCGAAGAGGTTGAGGACGTTGTAGGTGGCGACGCGGACGGCGCCCTCGGGCTTGGGCGGGGCCTGGGCGACGCCGAAGCGGCGGAGGGCGTCCATGGCGGCGACCTCGGCCTCGATGCGGGCGAGGAGGTCGGCGGGTGCGTCGGCGAGGGCGGGCTCGGGGGCCTTGGGCTCGGTGGTCGCCAGGCAGGCGGTGGCGAGGAGGGCGGCCAGGGCGGCGGCGAAGGCGGCTGCCGCGGGGCGGCGCTGGTGGCGGATGGGCATGGGTTGGTCCTGCGGCCGGGGCGCATCGCCGCCGAGGCGAGCGGGGGTTGGCCGGTCGCGGGAGGATAGGTCGGGGGGATGCGGAGGGGACGGGAAGGACGGGGGGAGGCGGGTCAGGCGTCGGCGCGGGCGGCGGTCTTGACGCCGGCGGCGAGGCGGAAGCGGTCGGCGCGGGTGAGCTCCGGGCGTTTCCAGAGGGTGGTGTAGCCGGCGGCCTCGATGCGGTCGAGGAGGCGCAGGCCGGTCTGGTGGAGCCGCCAGACGGCGGGTGCGAGGGCGGGGTCGACGGCGCGGTGGAGGTCGGCGGATGCGTCGTAGAGGGCGCGCGTGCGGCGGACGAGTGGGCGGAGGGCGGCGGAGAAGCGGACCTCGGCGTCGGGGCCGGGGCGTTCGGCGAGGCCCTTGAGCTGGTCGGGGGTGAGGCGGGTTTCCTGAGCGGGCATGAAGACGCGGTCGCGGTCGAGGAGGTCGGCGCGGGCGTTCTGCCAGAGGATGGTGAGGCGGAGCGCGGTGCAGAGGTTATCGGAGGCTTCCTCGAGGGGGGCGGCGGCGGGGTCCTCGGTCGAGGGGCGGTGGCCGGCGATGAGGAGGGCGGCGCGGCCGAGGGGGTTGGCGGCGCGGCGGGCGTGGTCGGTCAGGCGGTCCCAGGTGTCGTAGTGGCGGGTGCGTTGGTCCTGCTCGAAGGCGGCGAGGAGGTCGTCGAAGAGTTCGAGGGGGATGCGGGCCCGGCGGATGGTGTGGGCCAGGGCGGCGTAGACGGGGGCGACCTTGAGGTTGTCGACGGCGGCGTGGAGCTGGATCCGGGCCTCGGCGAGGGCGGCGGCGGCCTCGGCGCGGGCCTTGTCGGTGGTGGCGTCGGGGTCGGCGAGGGCGGCGGCGTGCTGGTGGAAGGCGGCGACGGCGGCCAGGTCGGGGCGGAGTCGGTCTGGGATGAGGCGTTCGGGGAGGTCGAAGGGCCACGGGGGCGGGGCGTTGCCCCCGCCCGAGCTGCCGGCGGTCTGGTTGGCTTTTTTGCGGGGCATTGGCGGGGGCGGCGGTTCCCTACGATGGAGCGGTATCGGCCGGGCGGGCCCGGCGGGTGCGTGGGATTCGGGCCCGGGGGCGGGAGAAAGGGCGGACGGGCGCGGTTGATGCGGGTCGTGCTGGCCAATCCGAGGGGTTTCTGCGCCGGTGTCCGGATGGCCATCGACGTGGTGGACCAGGTGGTGGACGTGCTGGCGGGGGAGCCGGTGTACGTGTACCACGAGATCGTGCACAACAAGCACGTGGTCGAGCGGCTGCGTGCGAAGGGGGCCCGGTTCGTGGAGGACCTGGGGGGGGTGCCGCCGGGGTCGGTGGTGGTGTTCAGCGCGCACGGGGTGTCGCCGGCGGTGCGTGAGGAGGCGCGGGCGCGTGGGCTGACGGCGATCGACGCGACGTGCCCGCTGGTGACGAAGGTCCACAGCCGGGCGGTGCGGTACGCGCGGCAGGGGTTCCAGATCGTGCTGATCGGGCACCGGGATCACCAGGAGGTGATCGGGACGATGGGCGAGGCCCCGGAGCGGACGCAGGTGGTCGAGTCGCCGGCGGACATCCCGGGCCTGCGGGTGGAGGACCCGGAGAAACTGGTGTACCTGACGCAGACGACGCTGTCGACGGACGACGCGGCGGTGATCATCGCGGCGTTGAAGGAGGCGTTCCCGGGGATCAAGGAGCCGCCGGACGAGGACATCTGCTATGCGACGACGAACCGGCAGCACGCGGTGCGGACGATCGCCCCCCACTGCGACCTGGTGGTGGTGGTGGGCAGCCGGAACTCGTCGAACTCGGTGCGGCTGACGGAGATCGCGGAGAACGCGGGGACGCGTGCGGTGCGGATCGACGACGTGGGGGAGCTGGACCCGGCGTGGTACCCGCGTGGGGACGAGACGATCCTGCTGACGGCGGGGGCGAGCGCTCCGGAGGACCTGGTGAGCGCGATCTGCCGGCACTTCGTGGAGCGGCACGGGGCGACGCTGCACCTGGCGGACGTGTTCGAGGAGTCGGTGGAGTTCGGGCTGCCGCTGAGTTTGAAGCGGTTGATGCTGGAGCGGGGGATCGATCCCGGGGACCGGAAGGTGAAGGTGGAGGCGCCGGTCGTGACGGCGGAGGCGTACGGGGCGGCGGCGGTGGCGTTGACGGTCAGCGCGAAGGGCGTGGGAAGTTGACGAGGTCATTGCGCGAACTGAGCCAAGTCGACGATCCGGCGTGGCCGGAACTGCAACGCCTGATATCGGGTTGCCCACAGCCGGTCAGGGTGCTAAAGGCGGACACCGGCCATCGAGAGCATGTCTTGGTCAGCGTGCAAAGCTCGATCGGTTCGGCGCTCGGGGGCGTGGTATGGCACACCGGCGGGGTTCTGGTTGATCATGGCTGGCTGCGCATCCTGGGGAGCGGTTGCCACCAACTGCCGCGAACGGTTCTTTCTTGGGCTGCACAGCTGGGCTGGACGACGCGGGGCGTGCCGCCGGGCGCTCTTGTCGTGGCCGACGATGTGCTTGGCGGGCTCTTTGCCTTGAACTGGGGACAGATCGATCCGGACACGGGCATCAACGAGGTTTTTTACTTTGCGCCCGACAGTCTGCGGTGGGAGCCCCTGCTGGCCGGGTACTCAGCGTTTCTGTGCTACATGCTCTCGGGGGGGATTTCCGAGTTCTACCGGGACGTCCGTTGGGACGGGTGGGACGTGGAGGTTTCGCGGCTTGCGCTCGATCAAGGAGTTTCAACGTCACCGCCGCCCTGGACGAAACATGGAAAGGATCTTTCCAAGGTCAGTCGGCGGCCCGTGCCGTTGCGCGAGCTCGTGGAGACGCATTTTGATTTCGCGCGACAACTCGGAAACGGAAGCTGATCCAGGCGCCTAGACACATGGACCACCCACGCCATCACATTTTCGAGTTCACGCCGGAGACGCTGGGGGCGTGGTGCGCCGAGCGCGGGATGGCGCGGTTCCGGGCGGGGCAGGTGCTGGAGTGGGTGTACGGGCGGGGGGTGGTCGATCCGGGGGCGATGAGCAATCTGTCGAAGGGTGATCGCGAGTTGCTGGCGCGGGAGATGACGTTCCTGAGCGGGCCGACGGTGGCGCACCAGGTGGCGACGGACGGGACGCAGAAGCTGCTGATCGAGTGGTCGGACGGGCTGGTCGGGGCAGGGGTTGCGGCGAGCGAGGCGACGGTGGACCACGGGACGCGCTTGCCGATCCTGGGGGCGGACGGTCGGCCGGGGGCGATGCCGTACTCGCGGACGGAGCGGCAGACGGAGTGCGTGATGATCCCGGCCGAGGCGGAAGAGGGCGAGGACGGGTCGGTCACCCGCGCCCGGCGCACCGCCTGCATCTCGTCGCAGGTGGGGTGCCCGGTCGGCTGCAAGTTCTGTGCGACAGGGATCGGGGGGCTGGACGGGAACCTGTCGGCGGGGCGGATCGTCGAGCAGGTGTGGCGGCTGGCGCGGCTGGAGGGGGTCGGGCGGATCAGCAACGTGGTGTTCATGGGGATGGGCGAGCCCTTGGCGAACTTCCGGGCGGTGACGCACGCGGTTCGGACGCTGGCGGCGCCGTGGGGCATGGGCATCTCGGCGCGGAAGATCACGGTCTCGACGGTGGGGATGCACAGGGCGATCGAGAAGCTGGCGGCGGAGCTGGAGCTGCCGGTGACGCTGGCGCTGTCGCTGCACGCGCCGAACGATGCGTTGCGCCGGCAACTGATCCCGTGGGCGGAGTTCACGACGATCGAGCAGCTCGTGGCGGCGTGCCGTGCGTGGTTCGAGAAAACGGGGCGGGAGATCACGCTGGAGTACATCCTGCTGGCGGGGGTGAACGACCGGCCCGAGCACGCGGCGGAGCTGGCGGGGGTGTGCAAGCGGCTGCGGGCGAACGTGAACCTGATCCGGTACAACGAGGTGGAGGGCCTGCCGTTCGAGCGTCCGGAGACGGGGGACGTGCTGGCGTTCCAGCGTGTGCTGCGGGAGCGGGGCGTGAACTGCCACATCCGCGCGAGCCGGGGGCGTGACATCGCGGCGGCCTGCGGGCAGTTGCGTCACGAGCACGCGTGCTGACGGCGGGGGGGATCGGCGGGATGGACCGCGGCTGGTTGGACCACTTCGAGGCGTTCTCGGCGTTCCACGGGGTGGTGGTGGGCGCGTGCGTCCTGGTGTTGGTGGGGGGGTGCGGGGTGGGG
>CAYMFP010000013.1:0-1933 GCA_964389385.1 uncultured Phycisphaeraceae bacterium
GGGCGGGGGGGGGGGGGGGGGGGGGGGGGGGGGGGGGGGGGGGGGGGGGGGGGGCCAGACGCCGTCGGGGAGGTCGCGGTCGAGGGCCTTCTGGAGGCGGCGGAAGCGGCGGAGGTATTCGCCGAGGTGGCGCATGGCGGCGAGGTTGGCCATGCCGGCGGGGTTGGGGACGGCGGGGGTGCCGATCCAGGTCTCGCCGGGGGGGATGTTGTTCATGACGCCGGAGCGTCCGCCGACGGTGGCGCCGTCGCCGACGGTGATGTGGTCGACGATGACGACGGAGCCGGCGAGGGTGACGCCGTCGCCGAGGGTGACGGAGCCGGAGAGGGCGCACTGCCCGCAGATGATGCAGGATCGTCCGATGCGGCAGTTGTGGGCGATGTGGACGAGGTTGTCGATCTTGGTGCCGTCGCCGATGACGGTGGAGCCGAACTTGCCGCGGTCGATGCAGGTGTTGGCGCCGATCTCGACGCCGCGCCCGATGACGACGTTGCCGATGTGGGGGACTTTCTCGATGCCGCGTCCGTCCTCGCGGGGGACGTAGCCGAAGCCGTCGGAGCCGATGACGACGCCGGCGTGGATGATGGAGCCGTCGCCGATCTCGCAGCGGGCGCCGACGGTGACGTGCGGCCCGATGAGGACGCCGCGCCCGATGCGGGCGGTGGGGTGGACGACGGCGGTGGGGTGGATGGCGGTTTCGCCGGGGGCCGGCGGGGGCACGGCGAAGGCGGCGTTGGCGTCGCCGGTGTCGAGCAGGCCGAGGAGCCGGAGGAGGGCGCGGTCGACGTTCTCGACGAGGAGGAGGGCGCGCTCGTCGCCGTCGGGCGTGGGGGCGAGGCGTTCGGGGGAGAGGGTGAGCGGGACGAGGAGGGCCCCGGCGCGGGAGGCGGCGAGGCGGGGGAGGTGCGCGTCGGAGCGGATGAAGGAGAGGGAGCGGTCGTCGGCGTCCTCGAGGGCGGCGAGGCGCTCGACGGGTGCGTCGGCGGGCCCGGCGATGCGGGCGCCGAGGGCTTCGGCGAGGGCGCCGGCGGTGGAGGGGAGGAGGGAGGGTGTCGTGGCGATGGTCATCAACCGTCGGCCGCGGGCTTGGGGGTCTTGGGGCGGGCGGATCACGGGGTCCGAAGGATCGGCTTCGGGAATTCCGGCGGGCCCGCCGTCGCGGGCGCCCGGCGGGCGTGTCAGGGGCGGGCGGTGCGGCCGCCGCCGGCGCGGTAGTCGTTGTTCATGAGGGCGATGACCTGGTCGGAGATGTCGACGGCCTCGCTGCGGTAGACGAAGGTGCGGGAGAGGATGAGGCGCTCGATGTCGCGGTCGTTGGCCTCTTCGGGGAGCTGGAAGACGGAGTCGTCGAGGAAGACGGCGTCGTAGCCCTGGCGCTCGGCGATGGTCTTGCTGGCGGCGGCGATCTTGACGTACATGTCGCGGAGGATCTCGCCGCGGAGGACGGAGAGGACCTGCTGCTGGATCTGGGCCGAGGACTTGAGCTGGCTGTTGAGCTGGACGAACTCGGCGCGCTTGTCGAGGTAGCCGGGGGCGTCGCGCTTCATCATCTCCAGGTCGGCCTGGAGGGCCTTGATGCGGTCGACGACCTGCTGGAGCTGGGCCTCGCGGGTCTTGATCTCGCGGGTGAGCTGCTCCTCGCGGGCGTTGCGTTCCTCCAGGCCCTCGAGCACCTTGATCGGGTTGACCGTGGCGACGGCCGTGGGCTGCGTGGGCTGCCGGACGGCGACGGCCTCGGCGCGCCAGACCAGGGCGCCGGAGGCGACGAGGCAGCAGACGGCGGCGGCGAGGGCGAGGCTGGAGGTCTTCTTCATGGCTGGAGTGTAGCGGTGGGGGTGCGAAAGGGGTGCGGTCGGGACGGCGCGGGCGCGGGCGCGCGTTCGGGGCGCGGCGTCGCCCTCGGTTCGGGGGGCGGCGGGGCAGAGCCCGGCGG
>CAYMFP010000013.1:2033-14839 GCA_964389385.1 uncultured Phycisphaeraceae bacterium
GTTCGGGGCGCGGCGTCGCCCTCGGTTCGGGGGGCGGCGGGGCAGAGCCCGGCGGGGCTCGGCGTTCCGGAGGCTCGGCGCCGGTCAGCGGCGGGTGCGGACCTTGCCCTTGAGGCGCTTGGGGGGGAGCTTCTTGGGGACGACGCCGTTGGCGAACTTGACGGCCTTCTGCTCCTCGCTGAGGACGGCGAGTTCCTCGGTGTCGGTGGGGGCGTATCGGGACTTGAAGACCTTCTCGGGGACGTTCTCGACGATGTGCTGGTTGGGCTTGGGCTCGTCGCGCCAGTTGTCGGGGCGTTCGCGGAACTCGAAGTCGGGGAACTCGCGGCGGGGGATCTCGGCGTTGACGAGCAGCTCGATGTCGGTGAGGAGCTTGCCCTGCTCGGGCGTGACGATGGACCAGGCGACGCCCTCGCGGCCGGCGCGGGCGGTGCGGCCGATGCGGTGGACGTAGAGGTCGGGGTCCTCGGGCAGGTCGTAGTTGATGACGTGGGTGATGCCCTCGACGTCGATGCCGCGGCTGGCGAGGTCGCTGGCGACGAGGACCTTGAGCTTGCCGCCCTTGAGCTGCTGCATCGTCTGGTTGCGCTTGGACTGGCTCATGTCGCCGTGGATGGCGACGGCCGGGATGTCCTTGCGGTGCAGGTAGGCGACGAGGTCGTCGACCGTGCGCTTCATGCGGCAGAAGACGATGGTGACGGCGGGCTCCTCGGTCTGGAGCAGGTGCACGAGCATGCGCCGCTTGTCCCACGGGGGCGTGCTCACGTACTGCTGCTTGACCATCTCCACCGTGAGCGAGCCGCCGGAGACGGTGAGGCGCACGGGGTCGTTCATGTAGCGGCGGGCGAGGTCCTCGATCTCCGGGCTGATGGTGGCGGAGACGAAGAGCGTCTGCCGGCTCTCCGGGCACATCTTGAGGATCTTGCGGATGTCGTCGCGGAAGCCGATGTCGAACATCCGGTCCACCTCGTCGAGGACGGCGAAGCGGATCTTCGAGAGGCTCATGTAGCCGCGGCCGATCATGTCCAGCACGCGGCCGGGCGTGCCGACGATGATCTCGGGCCGCTTGGCGAGCTTCTGCTGCTGGGTGGAGATCTTCTGCCCGCCGTAGATCGAGGCGACGCGGACCTTGTGCCCCTCGTCGTCGGCCTTGACGACCTCCTCGAGGTCCTGCTGGATCTGGACGGCGAGCTCGCGCGTGGGGGCGAGGACGATCGCCTGCACGGGCTCGCCGGGCTCCACGAGGTTCAGCAGCGGGATGCCGAACGCGAGCGTCTTGCCCGTGCCGGTCTTCGCCTGCCCGAGCACGTCCTTGCCCTTCAGGGCGACGGGGATGAGTTCGGCCTGGATCTTCGTCGGGTGGCGGAAGCCGCGGTGGCGCAGCGCCTCGAGGACGTGCCCGTGCAGCCCGAGGTCCTCGAAGGTGAGGTCCATGCGGAAGACGTGCTGCGCGGCCTCGCCCTCCGGGATCATCCGGGTGCGGGCGGGGAGCTGCTCGGTCTCCTCGCCGGCGTCCTCGTCGGCCTCGCCCCGCGCGGCGGGGGCGCCCTCCGAGCCGTTCTTCTTGCCCCGGCGGCGGCGGCGCTTCTTCTTCGGCTTGGGCTCGAGTTCGGCGGCGGGTTCGGGGGCCGCGGCGGCCTCGCCGTCGCCGCGGGGCTCGGCGCTCTTCTTGCTCTTCGCCGGGGCGGGCCTGGCGGGCTGCTCGGCGTCGGGCTGGGCTTCCGCAGTCCGGGCTTTCTCGGTCCGGGCTTTCTCGGCCTCGGCGGCGTCGAGCGAGGCCTTGGGCGCGCGGCGGGTGGAGCGCTTGCGCTTGGGCTCGGCGGCGGCCTCATCTGGGGAGACGGCGTCGACGTCGGCCGCGGCGACGGTCTTGCGGGACCGCTTGCGGGTGGTGGAAGGCTTGGCTTTGGAGCCGGTGGAATCGGCTTCGCCCGGAACGTTGGGCGTGTCGACCGCGTCGCGCGGGTCGGGCATGGCGTGCACCTCTAGGGGCTGTCGGAGACCATCCGAAGAGCACGCCGGCATCCGTCCGCCGACGCGGGCGTGCCCCTGGTCCCCGGGGGATCCGTGCCGGGATGCGTGTCTGCGCATCCGCGGCCGCGGGGTTCGCCCCACTCGGCACGCGCAACCTCATTTCCCCTCACGGGTTCGCGCAGGGGTTCGGGATAGTAGGGCGGGCCGATGTCGCGCGTTCCGGGCGGGGCGACTCACCGGGACGGGGGCGGGGCGGGCTCCTCCGCGCGGGGCTTCGGCTCGTGGAGGTGCGGTTCGAGGGGGGCGGGGTCCGGGTCGGGGCTCCCGTTCAGGCGGGAGCGTTCGAGCAGGATGAGGTGCTTCATCAGGGTGCCGGCGGCGGTGGTGCCGGCGGCGAGGAGCCCGGGGAGCCCGTCGCGCCAGGCCTGCTTGCCGACCATCTGCTTCAGGAACGCCCCGGTCGGGCTGGTGAGCAGGCGGCGGACGCTGCCGTGCTGCCCGTCGGCGAGCATGGACTCGGCCGCGATCTCGGCGTGCCGGAGCTGGGCCCGGAGGTGCTCGGCGAAGGTCTGGAAGCTCTCGTGCCGGAGGGTGCCGGGGATGCGGACGATGCGCCCGTGGACGCCGGCGCGGAGTTCCAGGCGGTCGTGGGGGTCGCGCCCGGCCCAGCGGACGGTCCCGGCCCGGGCGAGGCGGAGGCGCCACTCCGGCTGCCAGGCGTGGCGGAGGTAGCGTCCGTGGACGAAGACGCGGCGGTTGACCTCGGCCGCGGCGATGTCGCGGTCGTTCTCGGCGATGAGGCTGCGGATGGACTCGGCGAGGTCGTCCTCAACGGGCTCGTCGGAATCGAGGCAAAGAACCCACCTGATCGAGCGGTTCTGACAGGCGAGGTCGAGGGCGAGCTGCTTGGTGCGGACGTGCCCCCGCCATTCGGTGCGGACGACGCGGGCGCCGGCCTGGTCGAGGAGGTCCAGGGTGGCGTCGGTGGAGCCGGAGTCGACGGCGACGATCTCGGCGGCGAGTTCCCGGACCGAGCGCAGGACCGAGCCGATCGTGCGCTCGTTGTTCTTGCACACGATGGCGACGGCGAGGGGTGGTTTCGGGCGATCAGATCCCAAGGCCGTACAGTAGCTTGCGAGGCCGAGGGGGGCAGCCGAGCGTGGGGAGGAGGAACCTCCGGGAGGCCTGCATGGCCCGACCGATCCGACCGCCGACGAAGCGGATCCGCGTGGCCCGGTACGCCAAGCGGTACGGGCACGCGCCGATCACGTGGCAGCGTGCGCTGCGGGCGATCGACTGGAACACCGAGGCGCGGCTGCTGAAGGCGACGGAGGAGACGAGCGTCTGGCGGGTGCCGGTGCGTCTGCCGGGGAACATGACGGTGGGGGTGGTCAAGTGCCAGCGCCTGACGGTGAAGCGTCGGGTGCAGAGCCTGCTGCGGGCGAGCCGGGCGCACCGGCAGTGGGACGGGGCGCGGCGCCTGCTGCGGGCGGGGATCCCGGCGGCGCGCCCGATGGTGATCCTGCAGACGAAGGGGCGCAGCAAGCCGATCGAGACGCTGTTCCTGCAGAACCTGAACGGGCCGACGCTGCTGGAGTACCTCGCCCGCGAGCACGCGACGATGCTCGAGACGCGCCGGATGGACGCGGCGGTGATCCACGCGGTGGCGACGCTGCTGCGCCGGATGCAGAAGGCGCGGCTCTACAACCGCGACGGGAAGCCGAGCAACCTCGTCCTGACGCGCCTGGACGCGACGCCGGGGGAGGAGGCGGCGGAGATCGCGGTCGTCGACACGGTGGCGATCGAGCGGCGGCGGTGGACGCGCGAGGCGCTCGTCCGAGCGCTGGCGGACCTCTACACGGAGCCGCTCGGGTGCGACTGCGCGCCGAGCAACCGCGCGTGCATGCGCCTGCTGGTGGAACTCGCCCCGCGCGAGGGGCGGAAGCGCCGGCACGCCTTGTTCCGGGACGTTCGGCGGGAGGTGCTCAGCCGCGGGGACCCGACGCCGAAGGACAACCCGCTCGCGGCCGCGGAGGCGGATCCGGACGCTCCGCCGCTCGTTCCGCGGCGTCCGAGCGGGGCGGAGCTGCGGGTGATGGGGCGTTCGATCGCGGCGGTGCGGGCCCGCGCGGCCGCGCAGGCGGCGCTCTCGACGCCGCCGTCGCCGTCCGCAGGCTCTCCCGAGGCCTCGCCCGCGGAACCGGCGGGCGGCGTTCTGCGGGCGGCGGAGGAGATCCCGCCGGATCCCGAGCCGATCCCGCTGGCGGAGAGGGACGAGGAGCCCAAGCCCATGCCCAAGGCCGCCCGCGAGCCGAAGCCCGCCCCGACCGCGCCCCAGCCATCCGCCCCCGCTCCCACCCCCCCTCGCGCGGATCCGGCGGCGGGGGAGAAGCCCGAAGCTGCGCCGAAGGCGCGGCACGGGCTGGACGAGCTGCTGGCGGGCGACGAGGAAGCGCCGCCGGCGCCGAAGCGGGGGCGCGAGCGGTCGATCGACGACATCCTCGAGGAACTGGGCGGCGGGTGAGCGGCGCCCGATGAACCGGGGCGTCGCGGAAGCACGGGGTCATGCGGGCGGCACGAATCAGGCCGCGGCGGCCTGATTCGTGGCGGCGTTGGCGCTGTTGGCCGGTTGGCGCTATATTGCGCGCCATGAGCGCAGCGAACGGTGTGGCGAAGCGTCCGGCAAAGAAGAAGGGCACGTTGAACGGCGAAACCCGCTCCCCCGAACCGGGCGCGCCGGAGCCGTTCCGCTCGATCACCGAGCCGGATTGTCGCGTCTACGTCGGCGATTGCCGCGAGCTGCTGCCGCGCATCCCGGAGGTGGCGGGCGGGAGCGTCGACCTGATCTTCGCCGACCCGCCGTTCAACTGGGGGCGGGCGTACGACGAGTGGGACGACAAGCGCAGCCGCGCGGAGTACCTCGAGTTCACGCGGGCCTGGCTGGACCTGTGCGTGGGGGCGCTGGCGCCGCACGGGTCGTTCTGGGTGAACATCCCGGACGACACGGCCGCGGAGATCGTGGTGCACCTCAAGGACCGCGGGCTGCACATGGTGAACTGGTGCATCTGGCACTACCGGTTCGGGCAGAACACGAAGACGCGGTTCATCAACTCGAAGGTGCACGCGCTCTACTTCGCGCGCAGCCGCGACGAGCGGACGTGGAACCCCGCGGAGATCCTCGAACTCTCCGACCGCCGCTCGATCTACGGCGACCCGCGGACGGAGAGCAAGAAGGACGGGATGCCGGCCGGGCGGCGCGTGCCGATGGACGTCTGGTACGGGCAGTACTGGAGCCGGGTGCAGGGCAACAGCAAGGAGCGGCGCGCGTACCACGACAACCAGCTCCCGGAGGTGTACCTGGAGCGGGTCGTCCGCGCGTGCAGCAACCCCGGCGACCTGGTGCTGGACCCGTTCCTCGGGAGCGGGACGACGGGCGTGGTGGCGCACGCGCTCGGACGCCGGTTCATCGGGACGGAGTTCAGCCGGCGCAACGCGAAGAGCGCCTTCGAACGCATCCAGGCGGGCCCGGTGCGGCTCGGGGCGCTCAAGGACGCCTCGACCGCGATCTTCCCGCGCCGCCGCCGGCCGAGGGTGGTCGAGGGCGAGAACGCGCTCGACGCGACGCCCTGCGCCTGACCCCACCCCACCCCACCACCGCCCAGCCCCCACCCCGTCTCACCCCCGGACGCGCCGCGGATGGCGACGCGCGCGAGCTTCGTGGAGGCGGATCCGGGCGACGCGGCCTCGTGCCTGGTGCACGTGAAGGCCGTGCCGGGCGCGAAGCGCGACGAGGCGGCCGGCGTGCTCGCGCTGCCCGACGGGGTGCGGCTCAAGGTGCGCGTTTCCGCGCCGCCGGAGGGCGGGAAGGCCAACAGGGCGATCGCCGCGCTGCTCGCGCGGGCGCTGGGCGTGCGCGCCGCCGACGTGGAGCTGATCTCCGGCCCGTCCAACCCGCAGAAGACGTTCCGCGTGCGCGGCGTCGCGGCGGAGCGTGCGCGGGCGATCGTGCCCTGAGCCGGGCGTTGCTAGAGTTTTCCGCGTGCCGACGCCGCTGCGCCATCCCGATCCGGCGACGCCCGGCGGCGGACGCCCCGCTCCGGAGGCGGACGCCAACCGCTTCCGCTCCACGCGCGAGAGCCACCGCGACGAGACGGCCGAGGACTACGTCGAGGCGATCGAGGAGATCGCCGGCGCCCGCGGCGAGGCGCGGGTCAGCGACCTCGCGCGGACGATGGGCGTGAGCCACGTCACCGTGACGCGGATCATCGCGCGCCTGCAGCGCGAGGGGCTCGTCGAGACGGAGCCGTACCGCCCGATCGGGCTGACGGACAAGGGCCGAGAACTCGCGGCGATGGCCCGCGACCGGCACGAGGTGGTGCTCGGCTTCCTGCTGCGCCTCGGCGTCTCGCGCGAGCAGGCGGAGATCGACGCCGAGGGCATCGAGCACCACTGCTCGGAGGAGACGGTGCAGGCGATGCGCCGCGCGGTGGAGTCGGGGCGTCTGCGCCCGCGCTGAGGCGTTCTCGGACGCGGCCTTGCCGTATCCCCCCAGCCGGACCGACCGTTCCGGCGCGGGGCCGCTCCGCGCGAGCCGGCTGGCCTTCCGGTTCCCCGTTTGGCACGTTCTGGGCGTCGTCCGCCGGGGCTCGCGCGGACGGCCAGGGGAGAACGATGCTCCAGCCCGCCGCCCGCCTCCGGTGGTCCGACCGCGCCCAGCGGCCCGGGCCGTTCGAACTGCTGACGCCCGAGGTCCGCGAGGCCGTCGCGGCCCGGCGGCGCCCGCCCGCGCCGGACGAGTTCGACCTCTTCGACGCGGACCTTCCCGCGTTCACGCCGGACGACCCGGCCGAGGCCCTCACGGCCGCGCGGATGGAGGGGCTCGTCTGCGTCGTCTCCGTCACGTGCCCGTCGCTGCGCGAGCGGCAGGCGGTGCGGGTGTTCTCGGAGCTTCGGGACCTGGCGGCGCAGCACCCGGCGCAGACGCGGTACGCGCTCTCGCTGGCGGCGGTGACGCACGTCGGGATCGCGACGGTGCCCGTGCTGATCGAGATGGACGCGTGGTTCCGTCGCGGAGGGCGGCGGTTCGTGCTGACGGACTGCCCGCGGGCGTGGCGGCGGGTGCTGCGCTCGGCGCGGCTGGACCGCGCACTGCCGATCGAGCGCGACCTCGCGGCCGCGCGGCGGGCGCTGCGTTGAACGCGAACGCGCCCGGGCGCGGGGAGGGCGGGAGTGGGAGGGATGAGGTCGGGCCGGGAGGAGGTGGGGTAGGGGTGGGGTGGGGGTGGGGGTGGGGTCCGAGAACCGTGCGGCGCGGCGTGTTCGGAGGTGGAATGTCGCCTCTGCGCGCCGGTTCGCGGCCGCGGAGCTTCCGCTCGGGCGCGGGGCGCGGTAGCGTCCGCCGCGGGTGGCGGTGGAAGCGGAGGTCGGAGAGATGCGACGCGGCGCCGTGCTGGCCGTGGTCCTGGCGGCCGAGTGGATCGCCGCGGCGTGCGCGGGCGCCGGCGTCGCCGCGCGCCCGGATGCGGGGGACGCCCCGGCGGCGGGCGGTCCGCGGCTGGGCGTGGTGCGCGTGCGCGAGGCGGTCGGGGCGGCGGGGCGGGCGTCGCTCGGGCGGGCGGGGGTGCGGCTGATCGAGTACCGCGGCGAGGGCGCGTGGCTCGCGGAGCTGCCGGCGGCGCCGTCGGAGGCGGTCGCGCGGCATCCGCTGGTGGCCGGCGTGCGCCCGCTCCTGCCGCGCGAGCGTCTCGCGCCGGACCTGCTCACGCGCGAGGCGGCGCCGGGTCGGGCGCGCGAGCTGGAGCGGCTCGGGCTGCGGGCGTTCGTCGTGCACCTCGCGCCCGGCGCGGGGGCGGAGGGGGTGCTGGCGGCGTTGGCGGAGGAGCCGGGCGCGGCGGCGTGGGGCGTGCTGGGGGAGGACCGTCTGGAGGTGCACGCCGCGGCGCCGCGGGCGGGGATGGCGCGTCTGGCGGAGGCGCTGGGCGGACTCGGCGAGGTGCTGTGGATCGAGCCGGCGCCGGGGTGGGCCCCGCGCGACGAGACGCAGCGGTGGATCGTGCAGGACAACCGCCCGGGGGAGCACACGCTGCTCGCGCGCGGGCTGAACGGGTCGGGGCAGGTCCTCGGGCTGCTCGACAGCGAGGTGTTCAAGGACCACTGCGCGTTCATCGATCCGTACCTGCGCCCGCCGGGCCCGGAGCACCGCAAGATCCTGGCGTACAACGCGCCGTACGGGTCGAGCGAGCACGGCACGCACGTCGCGGCGATCGCGGTGGGGGACGGGCACCAGGGGGAGACGGACGGGATCGCCCCGGCCGCGCGGATGGTCTACAACCGCCCGCCGGCGTTCGCGGACGCGACGCTGCTCGAGCGGCTGCGGTTGCACGCGGCGCAGGGGGCGCGGGTGCACTCCAACTCGTGGGGCAACGACGCCTCGCGGGCGTACGACGCGATGGTCCGCGCGATCGACCAGTTCTGCTGGGAGGACGACGCGAACCTCGTCGTCGTCGCGGTGAGCAACGGGGCCGCGGTGACGACGCCGGAGAACGCCAAGAGCGCCCTGGCCGTGGGCGCGAGCCACGACGCGCCGGAGCAGCACCGCTGGTTCGGCGGGGGGGCGGGCCCGACGCTCGACGGGCGGCGCAAGCCGGAGGTCCTCGCCCCCGGCGGGGGGATCGTCTCCGCGTGGGGGCTCAACTGCTTCACGAAGCCGATGAGCGGGACGAGCACCGCCGCCCCGGCCGTCGCGGGCGCGGCCCTGCTGGCGCGGCAGTACTTCGCGCAGGGCTGGCACCCCTCCGGCACGCCGCGCCCGGAGGACGCGTTCGAGCCCTCGGGGCAGCTCCTCCGGGCGGTCGTCGTGAACTCCGCGGAGGACCTGTCGGGCGAGGCGGGGTGGCCGACGCCGCGCGAGGGCTTCGGGCGCGTGCGGCTCGACGAGGCGCTCTGGTTCCCGGGCGAGGCGCGGCGGCTCGCGGTCGTGGACGTGCGGAACCGCTCCGAGAAGAGCCTCGCGGCCGGGGAAGAGCGGCGGTACGAACTCGCGGTGCACGAGGACGCCGCGGCCGGGGCGCTCGAGATCACCATGGCCTACGCGGACGCGCCGGGCGCGCTCGGCGCCGCGCCGGCGACGGTGAACGACCTGGACCTGGTCGTGGAGTCGCCCTCCGGGCGGGTGTACTACGGGAACGCGATCGACGCGTGGTCGGGGGCGAGCGTGGACGCCGGCTCCGGGGGGAGGCGCGATCCGCTGAACACGCTCGAGGCGGTTCGGATCGCGAGCCCGGAGCCGGGGCTCTGGCGGGTGCGCGTGGAGGGGCGGGGGGTGCACGTGCCGGGGCAGGGCTTCGCGCTGGCGGCGACGGGCCCGGTGGGGGCGTTCGCCGAGCCCGCGCCGTGCGCCGCGGACCTGGACGGGGACGGCGCGGCGAGCGTCGCCGACCTGCTCGCGTTCCTCGGCGCGTTCCGCGCGGCCGACGGACGGGCGGACATCGACGCGAGCGGGGGCGTCGACGTGAACGACCTGCTCGCGTACCTGGGCGCGTTCCGCGCGGGGTGCGGGTAGGGCGGGGGGCGGCCCGGCATGGCAGAGGGCGGATGAGCAGATCGCAGAAGCGGTGCGGTGGTGCGGGTGGGGCGAGGTGGGGCCGGGTGGGGCGGTGTGGGGCGCGACCGCCGCGGGCTCCGGATCTGTCCTCTGGCCATCCGCCCTCCGCGATCTGGACCGCCGCGGCCCTCCCTACCCTCACCCGTGCTGAGCCCGACGATCCAGCTCCTCGAGCCCGAGGTCCGCGAGCTGCTGCGCGACAAGCAGTGGCGCGACCTCCGCGAGGTGCTGCGCGACCTGCCGCACGCGGACGTCGCGGAGCTGCTGGAGGCGCTGGACGCCCCCGACGCGGCCGTGGCGTTCCGTGTGCTGCCGCGCGACGACGCGAGCGAGGTCTTCGCGTACCTGCCCCCGGAGCGTCAGGAGGAGCTGATCGAGGTCTTCGGCGAGGGGCGGGCGATGCGCCTCATCGAGGACATGGACCCGGACGACCGGGCCCGCCTGCTCGACGAGCTGCCGGCGGAGGTGTCGGGGCGGATCCTGCTGCGCCTGAAGCCGGAGACGAAGCGGCAGACGCAGGCGATCCTGGGGTACGACGCCGAGCAGGTCGGGCGTCTGATGACGCCGGACTACGTGCGCGTCAAGCCGAGCTGGACGGTCGAGCGGGCGCTGGCGCACATCCGGCGGTGGGGGCACGACGCGGAGACGCTGCACTGGGTCTACGTGGTCGACGCCGACGGGCGGCTGATCGACGACCTGTTCATCCGCCAGCTCCTGCTCGCCGAGCTGGACACGCCGATCAGCGAGCTGATGGACCACAAGTTCGTCGCCCTGAACGCGACGGACGACCGGGAGGAGGCGGTGCGCATGCTCGCGCGCTACGACCGCTCCGCCCTCCCGGTGATCGACTCGCGCGGCCTGCTCATCGGCATCGTCACGTTCGACGACGTCGCCGACGTGCAGGAGGAAGAGGCGACGGAGGACATCCAGAAGCTCGGCGGCCTGGAGGCGCTCGACCAGCCGTACCTGGACACGAGCGTCGGCGAGATGGTCCGCAAGCGCGGGCCGTGGCTCGCGGCGCTCTTCGCGATGCAGGTCGGCACGATCAGCGTCATGGGGATGTTCGAGAACCAGCTCGAGAAGGCGATCGTGCTGAGCCTGTTCGTTCCCATGATCATCAGCCTCGGGGGGAACACCGGCTCGCAGACGTCGACGCTGCTCGTCCGCGCCATCGCCCTGGGGGAGGTGACGCTGCGCGACTGGAGCCGCGTCGTGCTGCACGAGCTCAAGACGTCCGTGCCCATGGGGCTCGGGCTCGGGCTGCTCGGGGTCGGCATCGTCTGGGGGCTCGACCTCGTCGGCATCGCCCGGTCCGGCTACCCGTGGCTCGTCGGCGGCGCGATCGCCGCGTCCGTCGTGGCCATCGTCGTCTGGGCCACCATCGTCGGCTCCACGTTCCCGCTGCTGCTGGAACGCCTCGGCCTCGACCCGGCGACGAGTTCGAGCCCCCTCGTCGCCACGCTCATGGACGTGAGCGGCGTGACCATCTACCTCGGCTTCTGCTCGCTCGTGCTGCGCGGCACCCTTCTGTGAGCCGGGCAGCGCCGCGCTCGGCCATGCCGATCGCCTACGGCCGCGCCCCGGTGTCGTCGGCGCTGCCGGGCGCACGCGCGGAGAGCCAGTCGGCGATCAGCGCCACCACGTCGGGCGCGGGGGCCGCCCCGGCCGTCGCGTACTCCGGCACCGCGCCCGTCGCGGCGTCCTGGAAGAGGTGGTTCTTCCCCGGCACGACGACCACGAGCGAGCCCGGGCGCCCGGCCTTCCCGAGCGCGTCGGCCAGCGGCGCCGCGTTCGCCTCGTCCGTCACCTGCAGGTCCCGCTCGCCGAGCAGGGCCAGCACAGGGACCGTCGACGCCGCGAGGTCCGCCGCCGGATCGTGCCGCAGGAAGTACCGCATCCACGGCGAGGCGATCTGCTGCACCGCCCCCGGCAGCATCCTCTCCACCGCCTCGGGCGGCGGCGTCTGCCCGAAGTGCGCCGCGAGCTGCTCGCGCAGCAGGGCCCGGACGGCCTCCTCCAGCTCTTCCCCCTCCGCCCCCGCGGCCGAGGTCTCCAGCACCGCCCGGTGCGCCGCCCGCTGCCCGGCGATCGCCTCTCCCTCCATCCCCTGCGCGGCGAGCAACGCCCGGTACTGGTCGGCCATGAGTTCGATGCCGTTCACCCCCGCCCCGCCCAGGAGCACCGCGCAGCACGGGATCTCCCCCGCAGCCGCGAGCATCCCGGCGACGAGCGCCCCCTCGCTGTGCCCCAGCACCCCGATCCGAGCCGCGTCGATCTCCCCGCGCCCGGCCAGGAACGCGATCGCCGCCCGCGCGTCGCCCGCGAAGTCCTCGGTGGTCGCCGAGGCGAAGTCGCCGGTGCTCTGCCCGATCCCCAGCCCCTGCGTCCCCCGGTCGTCGTAGCGCAGCGTCGCGATGCCGCGCTCCGCCAGCCCCTCGGCGAGCACGCGGAACGGCGCCTGCCCCATGATCGCCTCGTCCCGGTCCTGCGGGCCGGACCCGCTCACGAGCACCACCGCCGCGAACGGGCCTTCCCCCTCGTCCGGCAGCAGCAGCGTCCCGGCGAGTTCGACCCCCTCCGCCCCCCCGGGGAAGCGCACCTCCTCCGGGGCGGCGAGGGCGGCGGAGACGAGGCAGATCGACAGCGCGGCCGTGAGCATGCCGCAGCGTATCACCCAGGCGCGGGCGTCGGGGGCGGAGCGGACCCCGCGCCGCCCGCACGAACGCCGGCGGTCAGGCCGGGTGCGCCGCGCCCGCCACGGTCTTGCGGACGATCTCGACGGCCCATCGCGCCACCGCCGGCTCCGGCAGGATCGCGTCCCCCGCGTACAGGATGCGTTCGCGGGCGCCGACGCGGGCGATCGCCCCGCCGATGATGCCGTCCTGGAACATCTCGTCGTACGCCACCAGGATCGGGAGCACCAGCGCCCGCTCCGCGACGGCGAGCACGCGCCGGATCGCCCCGGCCGTCGGCTGCCTCCGGTAGTTCACGAGGTGCCCGCACCAGGCGTACTCCGCCGCGACGAGCCCCAGCCGCTCGCGGGCGTCGGCGCACAGCTCCCCGAACAGCGCCTCCCACTCCGCGTTGAACTCCTCGCTCCCGTACCCGACGAGCACCAGCCCGTCCCCCCCCCCCCCCCCCAACCCCCCCCCCCCCCCCGGGACCCCCCCCCCCCCCCCCCCCCCCCCCCCCCCCCCGGGGGCGGGGGGCCCCCCCCCCCACGGGGGGG
>CAYMFP010000013.1:14849-23239 GCA_964389385.1 uncultured Phycisphaeraceae bacterium
GCCCCCAGCCCCGTTCCCCCACGCCGCCGCCCGCAGCGCCCCCACCCGCCGCGCGATGTTCTCCCGCACGAGCTTCGGGTAGTCCAGCAGCGGGGTCATCACCACCCCCGCCCGCGGCGTGTACCGCGCGATCCCGTCCTCCTCCAGGGCCGCCAGCGAGGCCGCGTCCGTCTTCGCGCCGTAGATCGCCGGGATGTCGTCGGCCGAGTGGTTGCTCACCGTCAGCAGCAGCGGCACCAGGATCACCCGCTCGAAGCCGTCGCGGTCGAACGCCTCGAGCTGCGTCGCGATCGACGGCTCCGTGTACTCCATGAACGCCGTCCGCACGCCCCCGATCCCCGGCAGCGCCAGCAGCCCCGGCGCCGCCTCGGCGTGCACGTCGAGCAGCATCCGCCGCCAGAGCGTCGACCGCGACCCGTGGTTCACGAGCAGCACGCCGGTCCGCCCGCCGCCCGGGCGGAGCGTCCGCGCGGCCTCGATCTCGTCCAGGAACGGCACATCCCCCCGCCGCGCCCGCCTCGCCCCCCCGTGCACCGGGCACCGAGATGCCACGCTCTCTGCAACCCCCGCGCCTGCCGTCTCCGTCATCACGCACCTGCGCGATCGAGCGGCCGCCGAACCGCCGATCGTTGAGACTCAGTCTCAACTCTTTACGGTCGATTGTCAAGCGGGGGGCCGCGGAAACGAAGCGGGCCGCGGCTCTCGCCGCGGCCCGTCGCTCTTCCGTTGCTCTCGGTCCGGTCGGTCGCTCGCCCCGGGGCTCAGCCCGCCGCCTGCAGCCCGCGGGCCGAGGCGCCGCGCCGCTGGGCGTGCCGCGCCGCCTCGCGGGCCTCGTGCTCGGCGTTCAGGAAGTCCTCGCCGAAGCGGAACAGGCGGAAGCTGTTCCCGATGACGCACAGGTCCGGGCCGAAGTTGAACAGCATCGCCGCGATCACGCCGAAGCTGGCGAAGGCCGCGAACTGCCCGGACGCCGCGAGGATCAGCCCGATCGTCGCCATGCCGAGCGAGATCGTCAGGTTCTGCGCGATGATCAGCCGCGTCCGCCGGGCGAGCTGCACCAGGAACGGCAGGCGGTTCAGCTCGTCGGTCATCAGCGCCACGCCGGCCGAGTTCGCCGCGATGTCGCTGCCGGAGAGGCCCATCGCCACGCCCACGTCCGCCTCGGCCAGCGCCGGGCCGTCGTTGATGCCGTCGCCGACCATCAGCACGCGGTAGCCCTCCTCGCGGAGTCGCCGCACCTGCTCGTGCTTCTCCTCGGGCAGGCACTCGGCCTCGATCGCGTCGACGCCGACGGTCTTGCCGACCCGCAGCGCCACGCCCATGCGGTCGCCCGTGAAGATCGCGATCATCCGCATGCCCATCTCGCGGAGCCGGTCGACCGTGCTCTTCGCCTGGGCGCGGACCTTGTCCTCCAGCCCCACCGCCCCGAGGTACCGCCCGTCGAGCATCACGTGCACGCCGGACATCCCCTCGATGCGCTTCTCGACCGCCTGCACCTCCGGCTCGATCGCCGGGTTCAGCTCCACCAGCCACGTCGAGCGCCCGACGCAGACCTCGCCCATGCTCGTCCGCGCCCGCACGCCGCGCCCGTGGATCTCCTCCACCTCGTCCGTCCCGTCCGGCGTGATCCGCGCCTGCCGCCCCGTCGCCAGGATCGACTGCGCGAGCGGGTGGTTCGAGTGCTGCTCGCCGTTCACGGCCGCGCGGAGCAGCTCCGCCGGCTCGACGCCCTCCACCGGGGCGAGGCGCGAGACGCCGAACGAGCCGGTCGTCATCGTCCCGGTCTTGTCCAGCACCACCGCGTCGACCGACGCCGCGGCGTCCATGTACCGCGAGTCCTTGACCATGATGCCGAGCCGGGCCGCCGCGGCGAACGCCGCGACCATCGCCGTCGGGCTCGCCAGCAGCAGCGAGGTCGGGCACATGACCACGAGCACCGTGATCGCCCGCAGCGCCGCCTGGTCCATCGCCGCGCGGTCGCCCGACTGCGCCGTGAAGAAGAAGACCGCGAACGCCACCGCCACCGCGATCGGCACGTAGAACCGGCTCACCTGCTCGATCAGGATCTGCCGCGGGTTGCGGTCGTGCTCGGCCTCGCGGATGAGCTGCGTGACCTTGCCGATCGTCGTGTCCTCGCCGACGTGCGTGACCTCGATGTCGATCTGCCCCGTCAGGTTCGTCGTGCCCGCGTAGACCTCGCGGCCGACGTCCGCCTCGATCGGCATGCTCTCGCCCGTGAGCGAGGCCTGGTTCACCGTCGTGCGCCCGCGGATGATCCGCCCGTCCACCGGCAGGTTCTCGCCGGGGCGCACCCGGACGATCTGCCCGAGCCGCAGCTCGCCGACGCTCGCCTCGCGCTCCTGCCCGTCCGCGTCGACGAGCCGCGCCGTGTCCGGCGTCAGCCCGACGAGCTGCTCGATCGCGTGGATCGCCCCAGAGGCCGTCCGGCGGACGAACAGGTCCGCCACCTGCAGCACGAACGCGATCACCGCCGCCTCGACGAACATGCCCGAGGCCAGCGCCGCGAGGATCGCCAGCGCCGCCAGCGTCGAGGCCGACGGGCGCAGGTCCCGCAGCTCCTTGATCGCCGCGATGAACATCGGCACGGCCAGGATCAGCGCCCCGAGCGCCGTCGGGATCAGCCCCGCGAGGTTCGGGTTCTGCGTCGTCCCCGTCGCCAGGCTGTAGATCCACCCCGTCGCCGCGAGCACCGCCCCGAGCAGGTAGAAGACCATGAACCGCTCGAAGCGCACCTCGCTGTGCACGCTCAGCTTGGACTTGGGCGCTCCGCGAGCGCCGCCGAGCGGCGGCTCCCTCAGGGCGGGTTCGGTGCGGAAGCCGTGCCCGGTCGTCGTGCTCGCCACCTGGGTCATGCTGCTGGCGCCTCGTCTGCGTAAAAATGTCCGCCGGAACTCAACCGCCTGAACAGGGCCCGCACGGCGGGGCCGCTACTTTAGCCTCCGCCCCCGAGACCCGCCCGCGGCGCGATCCGCGGACCGGCTCCCGAGACCGGGGGCGGGACGCGTACGGTTACGCCCGGGCGCGACGGGCGGTTCGCCGCCCCTCCATCCTCCCATCCCCCCGCCCGCCTACCCCCGGTGCCCCATGCCCGAACCCGCCACCCCCGCCGACGGAACCATCGCCATCCTCGGGATGGGGCAGATGGGGCTCTGCTGCGCCACGATGCTCGACGCCGCGGCCGGCCCCGGCGCCGCCGACGGACGCGCGCCCGGCTCGATCGTCCTCTGGAACCATGATTTCGAGGAGGCCGACCGCGTCGCCCAGACCCGCACCTCCGACCGCCTCCCCGGGTACCACCTGCCCGAGTCCGTCCGCGTCGCCCGCTCCGACGCCGAGGCCCTCGAGGGCGCCGCCCTGATCGTCTGCGCCGTCCCCGTGCAGTTCATCCGCGGGGCGTTCGAACGCCTGCGCCCGCACGTGCCGCCCTCCGCGGCCGTGGTCAGCGTCTCCAAGGGGATCGAGAACGAGACCCTCCTCCGCCCCACCCAGATCATCGCCGACGCCCTCCACGACGACCCGGACGGCCCGCCCCGCCCCCTCGGCTGCCTCTCCGGGCCGACGATCGCGAGCGAACTCATCCGCTGCCTCCCCGCGACCATGGTCGCGGCGAGCGACCACCCGCGCTTCGCCCAGCGCCTCCAGGCCGCGTTCACCACCTCCTGGATGCGGGTCTACACCCACACGGACTTGCTCGGGGTCGAACTCGCCGGGGCGACCAAGAACGTCATCGCGATCGCCGCGGGCGTGATCGACGGGCTCCAGGCCGGGTACAACGCCAAGAGCGCCCTCCTCGCCCGCGGGCTGGCCGAGATCGCCCGCCTCGGGCACGCGATGGGCGCGGCCCCGGAAACCTTCTATGGCATCGCCGGCGTCGGCGACCTCGCCACCACCTGCTTCAGCCCGGAGGGGCGCAACCGTTCCTGCGGCGAAGCCCTCGGGCGCGGGATGAAGCTCCAGGAGCACCTGGAGCGGAGCCGCTCGGTGGTCGAGGGCGTGGCGACCACTCGGAGCGTGGTGGACCTCGCCCGCAAGTACCGGGTCGAGATGCCGATCACCGAGGCCGTCCACGCCGTCCTCTTCGAGGGGCTCGACCCCCTCGACGGGATCACGCGCCTGATGAGCCGGGAACTGAAGGACGAGCGCGTCCGGTAAGGCCGTTTCTCCGGAGGCGGCGGCACCCCCCTGAGTCAATCTCGAAATCTTCTCCCCGAGAATCTATTCGGGTGCTTGCCTCCTGCGCCGAGTCGGGCTTCAATCGCTCGATCCGGGGCAGGAACCCGGAGCCCTGGATGCGGGAAATCGCCTCCGTGAAACGGAGGAACTCTCGCACCACGAGCCTCGGACGCCGGGCAGGCGCCGTGGAAGAGGGAACGGACGGGTCAGGCCGCGAGCCACCCGCAAGAGAGGGGTTTCGTTCACATGTCGTGCTTCGCCATGCACCGCGCGGCCACCGGCCGCGGAGTGGTTCTTGTCGCTGTCGCCGGGCTCGCTATTGCCGCCCGCGGCGAGCAGACGTCCTGGTCGGCCCCGGTCAGCGGGGACTGGACGGACGCGGCCCTCTGGACCGCGGGCGTCCCCTGGCCGGGCGCCGGGCTGGACGTCCGGATCGCGGCGGGCGGGGCGGCCTACACGAGCCGGGTCAACGGGGTCTTCGGCGTCGGCAACCTCTTCCTCGACGCCGGCGAGGCGACCCTGGAACTGGCGAGCGGGGGGGTGCTGAACCTCTCGGGCGTCGCCGATCTCTCGGCCGGCACGCTCCGGTTCACGAGCGGGCGGATCAACGGGGGGACGCTCCGGATCGCCGAGGGCGTGATCACCGAGTTCTCCAGCAGCTCGCAGAACATCCTCAACGGCGTCGCGGTGGAGGGCGATCTCGCCCTGACCGGGGGGAACTCCACGCTGCGGCTCCTCGGCGGCTCCACGATCGACGGCACGGTCACGATGACGGGGAGCGGCGCGCGCCTGGCCTTCGACGGGGACCACACCTTCGGCGGGCGCGTCGTCCAGAGCGGCTCCGGCACGGCGAACATCACGATCGAGAACGACGCCGTCCTCACCCTCGCGGCCGGGGCGGAGGTCTCCGGGCGGCGGATCGACCTCGGCTCGGCCCAGTTCGTGAACGGCGATCGCTTCCTCGTGAACCTCGGCACGGTCGCCGCGACCGAGGCTGACGCCACGGGCGTCCGCATCCGCAGCCTCAACGGGCTGACGAACGGCGGCCTGCTCTTGGCGAGCAACGGCGGGCGCCTGGAGGTGGGGTCCACCGTCGACTCGTTCCTCAACGAGGGCGAGGTGCGGGCCGCGGAGGGATCGACCGTGACGATCAACGCGGCCTCGTGGTCGAACACGGGGACGCTCGCGGTCGACGGCGGCACGCTGAACCTCGGCGGCGCGTTCACCACCGCCGGGCTCGGCACGCTGGTGCGGAGCGGCGGGAGCGTCAACCTCGTCGGGACGATGGACAACACCGGCGCGTCCTTCGGGCTCGACGCGCTGACCGGGCCCTGGCACCTGAGCGGGGGGACGATCCGCGGCGGGACGCTCGCGCTCGCCGACGACTCCCTGCTGACGTTCAGCAGCAGCGGGAACAACATCCTGGACGGCGTCTTCGTGGAGGGCGATCTCCGCCTCGCCGGCGCGCAGTCGACCGTGCGCCTGCGCAACGGGACGTCGGTGAGCGGCACGGTCTCCCTGACCGGGACGAACACCCGCCTGGCGTTCGAGGGCACGCAGACGTTCACCGGCGACGTGCGGCAGAGCGGCTCGTCGACCGGCAACATCACCGTCGAGGGCAGCAGCACGCTCATCCTCTCGGAGACCACCTCCGTCTCCGGGCGGCGGATCGACCTCGGCTCGGCCCAGTTCATCGGCGGCGACCGCTTCCTCGTGAACCTCGGCACGATCACGGCGACCGAGGCCGACGCGACCGGCATCCGCATCCGCAGCCTCAACGGGCTGACGAACGGCGGCCTGCTCGCGGCCTCCGCGGCCGGTTCGCGGCTCCAGATCGAGAACACCGTCCGGGTCTTCGAGAACCTCGGCGCGATCGTCGCCGAGGACGGCGCCGTCGTGACCATCAACGCGGAGGCGTGGTCGAACGCGGGCGTGATCTCCGTCCAGGGCGGCACGTTGAACCTCGGCGGGGGCTTCACCACCGCCGGGCTCGGCACGCTGGAGCGCTCGGGGGGCGAGGTCAACCTGACCGGGCGGCTCGACAACAGCGGCGACACCCTCGCGCTGAACGCCTCCACCGGGCCCTGGACGCTCGTCGGCGGCACGATCCGCGGGGGCGTCCTGACGCTCGCCGACCCCTCGCTGCTCACGTTCACGAGCAACTCCGGCAACGTCCTCGACGGCGTGCACGTCCTGGGGGACCTCGTCCTCGGCGGGAGCCAGTCGACCGTGCGTCTGCGCAACGGGACGTCGGTGAGCGGCACGGTCTCCCTGACCGGGACGAACACCCGCCTGGCGTTCGAGGGCACGCAGACGTTCACCGGCGACGTGCGGCAGAGCGGCTCGTCGACCGGCAACATCACCGTCGAGGGCAACAGCACGCTCACCCTCTCGGAGACCACTTCCGTCTCCGGGCGGCGGATCGACCTCGGCTCGGCCCAGTTCGTCGGCGGCGAGCGGCACCTGGTGAACCTCGGGGAGATCCGGGCGGTCGACGCCGACGCGACCGGCGTGCGCATCACCTCGCTCGACAGCTTCACGATCGGGGCCGGCGGCCTCTTCGCGGCGGAGGTCGAGGGCTCGGCGATCTCGGTCCTCGCCTCCGTGTCGAGCTTCACGAACCACGGGGACGTCTCCGGCGTCGCCGGGTCGAGCGTGACGATCGCCGCCGCGTCCTGGACGAACGCCGCGGGCGGGACGATCTCCACCGACGGCGGGACGCTCACGCTCGGCGGGAGCTGGTCGAACGCCGGCGTCATCTCGATGACGGACGGGACGCTCACGCTCGGGGGCTCGTTCACCACCGACGGCATGGGCGACCTCCGCCGCACGGGCGGGCAGGTCCGCCTGACCGGCACGCTCGACAACACCGGGCGCACGCTCACCTTCTCCGAGGCGAACACCGGGCCCTGGCTGCTCGCCGGCGGCACGATCCGCGGGGGCGTCCTCGCCCTCCCGGACGAGGCCCTGGCGGTCGGCGACAGCACGAGCAACGTCCTCGACGCCGTGCAGGTGGCGGGGGATCTCGTCCTCTCGCGGCAGAACGCGACGGTGCGGCTGCGCGACGGCGCGTCCGTCTCCGGCACGATCCGACTGCTCGGCGACAACGCCCGCCTCGGCTTCGAGGGCTCGCAGACGTTCACGGGGACCGTCGTGCAGCAGGGCGGCGCCTCCTCGACCGTCTCCGTCGAGGGGGACGGCACGGTCCTGACGATCGGCGACGGGGCGAGCATCACCGCCCGCCGCGCGACCATCGGCACGGCCTTCGCCGTCGGCGGCGAGCGGACGCTCGTGAACCGCGGCACGATCACGGCCGACGGCGCCGACACCACCGGCGTCCGGATCACCTCGGTCGGCACGCTGACCAACGAGGGCGTCTTCGCCGCGACGAACGGCGGGCGCCTCCGCGTCGCCGACGTCGGGCTCTTCACGAACCTGAGCGAGGGCGTCCTCACCGGCGGCGCGTACCGCGTCGGGGCCGGATCGAGCATGGACCTGGGGCAGCCGATCCGCACGAACCGCGCCGCGATCGAGCTGCTCGGGCCGGGCGCCGACTTCGCCGGGCTCACCACGCTCGGCCTCAACGCCGGCACGCTCGCCCTCCGCGGGGGCAGCGCGCTCGACATCGTCGCCTCGCTCGGCAACGACGGGCTGCTCGCGATCGGCGGCGAGAGCGTCCTCACCATCGCGGGCGACTTCCTGCTCGGCGAGAGTTCGGTCTTCCGCCTCGCGATCGGCGGCGCGGGAGCGGACGTCCGCGGCCCCCTGGTCTCGGTGGCCGGCGCGGCCGAACTCGGCGGGGAACTCGTCCTCGACCTCACCGGCTACAGCACGGCCGGGCTCGACGGGCCGGTGACCTTCACCTTCCTCGACGCCGGCGCCTTCCTCGGCGGCTTCGGCTCGACCACGGTGCTCGGCCTCGACCCGGCCGACGTGATCGTCGGCGTCGGGACGATCACGATCATCCCCGCGCCCGGCGCCCTCGGGCTGCTCGCCGGGGCCGGGCTGCTCGCCGCCCGCCGCCGCCGCTGATCGTCGAACACGGGGCCGCCGGCTCGCGACGGCGCCCCCGATTCCCCGACTCCGTGCAGGCCGCGCTGCGCTCCGCCGCCCCCGGCGGGAGCGGCGCGATCGGCCTGCGCCCGGCGGATGTCGAGGTGGGGGATGGGGCGGAGGGGCGGGATGGGGATGGGCGG
>CAYMFP010000014.1:0-7505 GCA_964389385.1 uncultured Phycisphaeraceae bacterium
ACGTCGGTGGTCGCGGGCTCGTGGAGGTTGGCGTAGGGATCGCGGTCGCGGAAGGCGCTCAGGAAGTCCATGAGGTCGGCGGTGTCGGGACGGGCGTCGAGGTTGAAGTCGGCGGGGCAGAGGGTGAGGAGGGCGGGCTGGTAGTCGATGCCGGCGGCGGGGTCGCGGGAGGAGACCCAGGCGAGCACCTGTCCGCGGGGGTTGATGGCGGCCAGCTCGTGGATGATCCAGCGCTCGCGCTCGGCGGGCGGGAGGGCGTCCTCCGCGAGGACGAGCCCGGCGCGGCGGGTCCAGAGGACGCCCCGCGGCGGAAACCCGCCGTGCAGCGCGCCGACGAGCCGCAGACGCTCGTCCATGTCGTTCATGCCGGCGTTCGTGCGCGGATCGCCGATCGGATCGTCGAAGCCGCGGTCGGGCGACCAGAAGAACGGCGCCGAGCTGGAGACGCCGTCGCTGCGGTTGCCGAGCACGAGCCCGTCGGCGTTCACGGCCGAGGCGGAGTACAGCAGGCCGTCGTCCGGGGGTTCGGGGGCGGCGACGCCGCCGTCGGGGGATCGGACCCAGAATCGCGGGCTCTCGTCGGAGGACCGGCGGCCGGCTCCGACGACCCAGCCGTTGGGGGAGAAGTCGATGGTGTAGGAGAACTCGAACGCGGGGAGGATCGGGGCGGGGCCGTCGTCGAGCCAGATGATGGCCGTCGCGTCGCCGCCGGTGAACGTGTCGCCCACGGCGAACGGACCGGCGGCGCCGTAGGCCTGGTCGGTTCCCGTGCCGGACCAGGCGGCGTCGAGGTAGGCGACTTCGTCGCCCGAGCGCCAGACGGCGGCGCGATCGTCGATGAGGGCTCCCTGGCCGATGCGGCCGTAGACGCGGCCGTCCGGTCCGAAGCCGTAGGCGATGCCGTCGTCGCGGCCCGGGGGGAGCGGCAGCAGGTCGATGGAGCCGTCGGTGTTGTAGACGGCGGGGCGGATGTGGCCGTCGAGTTCGAGGGCGCCGGCGACCCGTCCATCGTCGGAGAGGCCGGCGATCACGCGTCCTTCGTTCGTCGCGGGGAGCAGGGTCAGCGTGGCCTGGGCGCAGGCCGTGGAGGCGAGCAGGAGCGACGCGAGGGCGGCGCGATGGGGCATCCGTCTTTCTCCTTCTCGATGGCGCCCGCAAGGGGCGTGCCGGGTCGTCGGAGAGAGGGGCGGAATGGGAGAGGGTGGGGGCGGTACGCCCCTGCGGCGCGGTTCGCCCCGCCTCCTGCGGTTGCGGGGGCGGTGGCCGCTTGGGCGCCGCCACGAATGAAGCCTCGGCGGCTTCATTCGTGCCACCGGGGTGGGGTAGGATCGCGGCCTATGAGCGAGCAGAAGGCGCGGATTCTGACGGGCGACACTCCGACCGGGCGGCTGCACCTGGGGCACTGGGTGGGGAGCCTGGAGAACCGCCTGCGCCTGCAGGACGAGTACGAGTGCTACTTCCTGATCGCGAACATGCACGCGTTCACGACGCGGGCGGACCGGCCGGAGGAGATCCGGGCGAGCACGATCGAGATCGTCAAGGACTGGCTGGCGGCGGGGATCGACCCGGAGCGGTCGACGATCGTGCTGCAGACGGAGGTGCCGGCGATCGCGGAGCTGACGTGGTATCTGGCGATGCTGCTGCCGTTCAACCGGGTGATGCGGAACCCGACGCTCAAGAGCGAGATCGAGGACAAGGGGCTGGGGGAGACGTACAGCTTCGGGTTCCCGCTGTACGCGGTGGGGCAGTGCGCGGACATCCTGGCGTTCCGCCCGGCGCTGGTGCCGGTGGGGGAGGATCAGCTGGCGCACATCGAGCCGTGCCGCGAGGTGGCGCGGCGGTTCAACCAGATCTACTGCGGCGTGGACCCGCACACGGAGGACGCGGACTACGTGAAGGCGGGGGGCCTTTTCCCGATCCCCGAGGCGAAGGTGGGGCGCGTGGGGCGGTTGCCCGGTGTCGACGGGCGGAAGATGAGCAAGAGCCTGAACAACGCGATCTACCTGAGCGACACGGCGAAGGAGATCAAGAAGAAGGTGGGCTCGATCACGACCGGGCGGCAGCAGATGACCGATCCCGGGGACACCTCGAACCTGCTGTTCGACTACGTGCGCGCGTTCATCCCGGACGCGGAGCGGGTGGCGGAGCTGGAGCGGCGGTACGCGGCCGGGGACAACATCGGCGACGGGCACGTGAAGGCGGAGGTGGCCGAGGCGATCGATGCGCTCGTGGCGCCGATGCGCGAGCGGCGCGCGGCGTTCGAGGGCCCGGAGGCGGAGAAGCGGATCGTCGAGATCATCATGGACGGGACGGCGCGCGCGAACCGCGTGGCGGAGGCGACGCTGGCCGAGGCGAAGGCGGCGATGCGGATCGATTTCGGGGGGCGGGAGCTGACGTTCCGGCGGTGAGCGGGGTGGAGGGGGTGGGGGGTAAGTGCCCAGTGATCGTGTTGCGCGGGCGCGTCGTGCGCGCGGATTGCCCCAGCATTTCGGGTGCGCGGGGCGCGGCGTCGCGGGGAAACTCCGTGGGGCGATTGCCCGGAAGCGCGAGAACGTACGCACGGTTCAACAAATGTCCGGAATGCCGTTGTCCGATGTGCGGGCCCGCGACGGATCGGGCCGAGTGCGGCGGGTCCATCGCTGTACGGCCGTTTGCGCGGCCCGAGTCGAAGGGACATCGGCATGTGGAGTCGGACAAAGTGGACGTTGGTCGCTCTGGCGGCGGCCGCGGTCGTGGGATCCGTCGGGGTGTCGCCTGCGGCCGCGGCGGCGGCGCCGGGCGTGACGAGCGACGGACGGTTCCGGGAGCCGGCGCTGGAGACGGTGCAGCGCGCGCCGTACGGGGCGGCGGCCGGCAAGCCGCGGGCGCTGCCGAAGACCGTGGATACGACGACGAGCGGGGGGACGATCGTTTGGGTGTTCGGCGGCGTGGCGGTGCTGGGCCTCGTCGGGACGGCGGGGGCGGCGCTGCACCTCTCGTCGATCGCCGGCGTGGACGGGCGCCGGCGTCGGGCGCTGACGGTGGGGACGAAGCTCAGCCTGGCGATGGGGGGGGATGGCGACGCTGCTGGGCGTCGTCGGCGTCGTGACGCTCCGGGGGCAGCACGGGGCGGACGAGCGGGACGCCGAGTACCGGGACATCACCGGGGACATGGCCCTGCTGGAGGGGGTGCAGAAGGGCGTGCTGCGGGCTCGGCTGGGGGTCAACCAGTTCCTGGACACGAACTCGGACGCGTCGCTCGCCTACGTGTCCGAGGCCCTGGCGACGATCGATGCGTTCCTGGGCCGCTGCGACGAGGAGATCCACGACCCCGAGCGCGTGAAGATGGTCGGGGAGATCCGGGAGGGCGCCGTCGCGTACGAGCAGGCGTTGAGGCAGCTCGTCGGCGTGATCGACGAGCGGAACGGGATCCTCGAGTCGCAGATGAACCCGACGGCCGACCGCCTTGTGCTCGTGGCGGAGGCGGCGGCGCAGAACGCCGCCGCGGACGGGGCTCCGGACCTCGCCTACGCCATCACGGACAGCCTGGCGGAGGTGCACGAGGCCCGCGTGGCGGTGCTGAAGTACGTGCGCACGGGGAGGCGCGAGTACGCGGAGGCGGCGGCGCGGCGGATCGAAGAGGGCGCGGCCGCGCTGGCCGCCCTGGACCCGCGCGAGACGGACGGGGCGCGGTCGCGCCTGCTGCGGGAGGCGGCGGAGGCGGCGGCGTTCTTCGGGACGCGGATCAACCGGCTCATCGAGCTGACGGGCGAGCGTGACCGGATCACGAACCAGGTGCTCGCGAACACCGGCTCGGGCGTGCTGCGGAAGGGCGAGGAGGCGGTCGCGTCGGTCTCGGAGACGGTCGAGGAGCTGGAGGCCGAGGCGGAGACCGCCGCGACGACGATGCGGATGACGATCGCGGGGGCGGTGGGCCTGGCGATGCTGGCGGCGGTGGGGATCAGCGTGGTGCTGATCAAGGGGCTGACCGGCGGGATGGGCCGGGTGGTCTCCGTGGTGCAGCGGATCGCGGCCGGCGACCTGACGGTCGACGAGATCAGGAGCCGGGCGGGGGACGAGCTGGGCGAGCTGGCGCGTTCGGTGGACACCATGCTGGGGTCGCTGCGCGAGCTGGTGTCGGAGGTGTCGAAGGCCTCGGACGAGGTGTCGGCGGCGTCCGGGGAGATCGCGGCCTCGGCGCAGGAGATGGCGCAGGGGATCGCGAACCAGGAGGAGCAGACGGTGCAGGTCTCCGCGGCCGTCGAGGAGATGTCGGCGAGCGTGCAGGAGGTCGCGGGCAAGTCGAGCGAGTCCGCGCAGCGCGCCGACGCGGCGGGGCGTTCGGCCGCGGAGGGCGGGGAGGTCGTGCGGAGCACGGTGTCGGAGATGAACGCGATCGCGGAGGAGGTCGCGCAGACGAGCGAGGTGATCGCGCAGCTCGGGGCGAAGAGCGAGCAGATCGGCGAGATCATCGGGGTGATCAACGACATCGCGGACCAGACGAACCTGCTGGCGCTGAACGCGGCGATCGAGGCGGCGCGGGCGGGCGAGCACGGGCGCGGGTTCGCGGTGGTCGCGGACGAGGTGCGCAAGCTCGCCGAGCGGACGACGCAGGCGACGGCGCAGGTGGGGGAGAGCATCCGCGCGATCCAGTCGGAGACGGGGGTCGCGGTGCAGCGGATCAACTCGGGCAGCGAGCGGGTGCGCCGCGGCGTGGACCTGGCGAACGAGGCCGGGCGGGCGCTGGAGGCGATCCTGGCGTCGAGCCGCGAGGTGAACGAGATGGTGACGTCGATCGCGGCGGCGGCGGAGCAGCAGGCCGCGGCGAGCGAGGAGATCAGCCGGAGCGTGGACTCGGTGGCCGCGGTGAGCAAGCAGTCGGCGGCGGGTGCGGCGCAGTCGGCCGCGGCGGCCGATCAGCTCAGCCGCAAGAGCGAGGAGCTGAAGCGGCTCGTGGGCCGGTTCCGCGTCGCCTGAGACGGACAACTACCCTGGATCGTTCCGGCGCCGCGAGGCTCCGGGGCGGTATTGCCCGGTCAGGCGTGCGTGATGACGACCTTGCCGAAGTGCTTCTGCTGCTCGAAGTAGGCGTAGGCCTCGCGGGCGGCGTCGAAGGGGAAGACGCGGTCGATCACGGGGCGGATCCGGTGGGCGGCGATCGCGCGGTTCATGGCCGCGAACATCTCGGTGCTGCCGACGTAGACGCCGCGGATCGTGATGCCGCCGCCGATCGCGGGGAGGATGCTGGGCTGGCGGTCGGGGGTGTCGAGCAGGCCGATGAGGCTGATGACGCCGCCGACGGCCGCCGCCCGGAGCGAGCGTTCGAGGGTTCCGGGTCCGCCGACCTCGAGGACGTGGTCGACGCCGCGTCCGCCGGTGAGGTCGCGGACGGGCCGGTCCCAGTCGGGGTGCTGGCGGTAGTTGATGGTGTGCCGGGCGCCGAGTTCGCGGGCCCTGGCGAGCTTCTCGTCGCTGCTGCTCGTCACGATCGTTTCGAGGCCGAAGGCGCGGCCGAGCTGGAGCCCGAAGACGCTCACGCCGCCGGTGCCGAGGAGGAGCAGCGTCTGCCCGGGCTCGGGGGCGGCGGCGGTGAGGGCGTTCCAGGCGGTGACGGCGGCGCAGGGGAGGGTCGCGGCCTCCTCGAAGGAGAGGTGGTCGGGGATGCGGACGACGCCGGAGGCGGGGAGGGTGATGCACTCGGCGAGGGCGCCGGGGGTGTCGCCGCCGAGGGCGGAGCGGAAGGCGCGCTCGTCCGGGCGTCCGCCGGCCCAGCGGCGCATGAAGTTGCCGGCGACGCGGTCGCCGTGGCGGAAGCCCTCGACATTGGCGCCGACGGCGATGATCTCGCCGGCGCCGTCGGAGAGGGGAATGAGCGGTCCGGGGGCGGTGCGCCCGTAGCGGCCGTGGAGGATGAGCGTGTCGCGGTAGTTGAGGGAGTTGGCGCGGACGCGGATGAGCACCTCGTCCGGGCCGGGCTCGGGGTCGGGGAGGGTGACGGGGCGGAGGGTGTCGAGCCCGCCGCCGGGCTGGATGTGGTAGGCGTTCATGGGGTCTCCTCGGAGCGGTGGGAGGGGAGGGGCGGCCCGATCGGCGGGCCTTCGGCGGCGCCGCGGACGGTGCGGGCGCAAACGACAGGACCGGACGGGCCGCTGCGCGGCCCGTCCGGTCCGATGGGTTCGTCGATTGCCGGCCGCCGGTTCCCGCTCAGAACATGAGCTGGATCTGGGCGCGGAAGGTGAGCTGGGCGTCGTCGCCGGCGACGAGGCCGCGCTCGCTGCTGGCGCTGACGAGTTCGAAGTCGTCGGTGCCGTCGGGGTGGTAGGCGAGTTCGAAGGAGAACTTCGCGGCGAGGGACTCGGGGATGAAGTAGTGGTTGACGCCGATGGCGAACTCCTCGAAGGTGTCGTCGCCGGTGCGGTCGCCGTCGGCGAAGACGACGCCGTAGCGGCCGAAGAGTTCGGTGCGGTCGGAGACGAAGACGCCGGCGTGGGCGACGAGGCCGAAGTCGTCGTAGCTCTCGCCGAGTTCGTCGCTGCGGCGCCAGTGCCCGGCGAGGAAGGCGGTGTGCCCGTCGCCCTCGTAGGAGATGTCGGCCGTGGCGGCGAGGAAGCGTTCGGGGGCGCCGGGCTCGTCGGGGCTGGCGCCGTCCTCGCCGCCCTGCCAGTGCACGGCGGCGCCGATCATGACGCCGGGGTCGGAGCCGCGGAAGCTGGTGAAGGTGTTGTAGCGGCCCCAGTCGGCCTGCCCGAGGCGGAGTTCGGCCCGGGCGGTGAGGGCGACGCCGGCCTCTTCCGGATCGGCGTAGTTCGTGTTGTCGGTGCCGCCGCCGTCGCTGACGGAGCCCATGAGGCGGACGCGGTCGGCCTCCCAGCTCGCGGCGATGCCCTGCCCGCGGCCGAGGCCGAAGACGGCGTTGACCGTGCTGGGCGTGATGAGGAGCGTCGACGAGTCGGCCATGATGGTTTCGCGGGTGAAGGGCAGCTTGTACTGCCCGGCCCGGATGTTGAGGCCGTCGTTCGGGGAGAGGCGGATGAAGGCGTCCTTGAGGTCCATGGTGCCGCTCTCGAGCCCGCCCTCGACGACGACGGAGAGGCGCTCGGAGAGGTCGGCGGTGAACTTCAGGCGGACGCGCGGGAGCTGGAAGCCGATGACGGCCTCCTCGCCCTCGGGGAAGGTGGCGGTGTAGCGGAACTGCACGTATCCGGAAACGTCCAGGGCCTGCGGGCCTCCGTCGGCGGCGATCGCGGGCACGGACTGGGCCGTGGCGGCCGGGGCGCCGGCGAGGAGGAGGAGCAGGGCGGGGAAACGTCGGTGGGTGTTTGTGGAGCGCACGCCGGTACTTCGGCGTGCGAAGGACCCGGCATTGAAGCTTCCCCGCGCGGCGCGGAGGGCTTTGCGCGATCGCGCCTCGTGATGCACGGAGCGAGGGGGGGCGAGTTCCTCGGCGCGGTTGTCCAGAGCGGCCGGGCGGCGAGCGCGTGCCTCTGTCCGCGCAGGACGCGGAGCGCACACGCTCCGCCGGGGCG
>CAYMFP010000014.1:7605-22848 GCA_964389385.1 uncultured Phycisphaeraceae bacterium
GGCGCTCGCGCGGGCCGTGAACTTCTTATAGAGAGGATCGCGCTGGGGAGGGCTGCGCTCGCGGCCGGGAGGAGAGGCCCGGGGTTGGGCGCTTCGGAGTGGGGACGCGGGGGAGGCGGCGGGCCATCCGGACGGCCGGAGGGTGAAGACCTGCGGGGTTTGCGGCTTATGCAGAGGATGCGGAGTGCCGAAGGGAAAGGGCAACCGTTCGCTCTCGGAGGCTCATGGTCCGAGAACGAGCGGGGATAGGATCGTCCACGTTGGCCGGCTCACACCCATAAGCGGGGAAGCCCTTGGCGAGGAAGACGGGTTGCTGATCGTCCCGGGGATCCTGACACTGGCGGCGGCCTCGCTGCTCGCCCCCGCGCTGCACAGAGCGCTCGGTGGGCGGACGGCGTGGACCGGCGGTCTGCTCGCCCTGCTGCCGTTCGCGCTCGGGTGCTGGTTCGCGACGCAGATCCCGGGGGTGGCCCGGGGGGAGACGGAGCCGATCGTCAGCGCGCTGCTGGGCGTGCCGGAGCTGGGCTTCGCCTTCACGTTCCGGCTGGACGGGCTGAGCCTGCTGTTCGCGCTGCTGATCTGCTTCATCGGCTCGTTCGTGCTGCTGTACGCCGGGCGGTACATGGAGCACGAGGAGAAGGCGGGGCGGTTCTTCGCGTTCCTGACCGGGTTCATGGTCAGCATGCTGGGGCTGGTGCTCTGCGACAACATCCTGCTGGTGTTCGTCTTCTGGGAGCTGACGAGCATCACGAGCTTCCTGCTGATCGGGTTCGAGCACGAGCGGGAGAAGGCGCGGAAGGCGGCGCTGCAGGCGCTGCTGACGACGGGCCTCGGCGGGCTGTTCATGCTGGCCGGTCTGGTGCTGATCGCGCTGGAGGCGAGCGGGCAGCTCGGGCTGGCGGCGCCCAGCTTCGAGATGAGCGTGATCAACCGGGCGGCGCTGACGCGGGAGTCCAGCGGGCTGTGGACGCTGGCGTTCGTGCTGCTGCTGGCGGGGTGCTTCACGAAGTCGGCGCAGTTCCCGTTCCACTACTGGCTGCCGAACGCGATGGAGGGCCCGACGCCGGTCTCGGCGCTGCTGCACTCCTCGACGATGGTGAAGGCGGGGGTGTACCTGCTCGCGCGGCTGACGCCGGCGATGGGCGGGGACCCGGCGTGGGTCTGGACGCTGTCGCTGGTCGGCGGGTTCACGATGCTGTTCGCGGCGTGGATGGCCGCGCGGCGGACGGAGCTGAAGAAGATCCTGGCGTACACGACGGTCTCGAGCCTGGGCGTGCTGGTGCTCTGCATCGGGCTCGCGGGCCTGGCGCCGGCGGCGCGCGAGGGGACGCTGGAGGGGGGCGTGGCGGAGGCGGCCGCGGGGGTCTTCCGCCTGGTGGCGGAGGCGCCGGGTCACGCCGGCGGGCACGCCGCGGGGCACGGGGAAGGATCGGCCGCGGTGCACGCGGCGCACCTGGCGGCGAAGGCGTGCGTGGTGTACCTGTTCGCGCACGCGTTCTTCAAGGCGGCGCTGTTCATGGTGGCCGGGAGCGTCACGCACGCGACGGGGGAGAAGGACACCGAGCGTCTGGGCGGGCTGTTCCGGGCGATGCCGATCACGGCGATCGCCGGCTTGGTCGCGGCCGCGAGCATGGCGGGCGTGCCGGCGGCGTTCGGGTTCGTGGGCAAGGAGTTCGTGCTGGCGGCGGCGCTGGAGGGCCCGGAGGCGACGCGGGCGATGACGCCGGTGCTGGCGGGGGCCGTCTTCCTGATGGCGGTGTTCACGGTGGTGGCGAGCTGGCAGGTGGGGGTGCGGCCGTTCTTCCTGCGGAGCACGCTGGCGGCGGGGGATCGGCTGGCGGTCGAGGCGGAGGGGGGGCACGCGCACGAGGCGCCGTGGGGGATGTGGCTGGGGTACGCGGCGCTGACGGTGGGGACGGTGCTGGCCGCGTGGACGCCGGGGCTGTTCGTGCGGCCGCTGGTGGGGGCGGGGATCGTGAGCCTGACGGGGTCGGCGTACGCGGGTGAGCTGAAGCTCGGGTGGCTGGGGCTGGTGCTGCACCCGTCGATCGCGCTGGGGCTGAGCCTGCTGGCGCTGGTGGGGGGGACGCTGGTCTTCCTGTACCGGGGCGCGTTCCGGCGCGGGATCGCCTGGGCGGGGTGGTTCGACGGGCGCGGGCCGGACCGCTGGTACCGGGGCGTGTTCGACGGGATGATGGCGCTGGCGAAGGCGCAGACGCGGATCGTGCAGCACGGCTCGCTGCCGGGGTACATCCGGACGTGCGCGCTGACGCTGGTGGCGCTGGCGGGGTGGGCGCTGGTGCGCGGGGTGGCGGGGGACGGGGAGCTGGAGGGGATGCTCCGGCGGGGGCTGACGTTCGGCGGTGCGGGCGTGCTGGAGACGCTGCTGCTGCTCGCGGCGGTGCTGGCGGCGACGTTCGTGGCGGTGCTGCGGACGCGGCTGGCGGTGATCGTGGTGCTGGGCGTGATCGGCGTGGCGACGGGGCTGTTCTTCGTGATCTACGGGGCCCCGGACGTGGCGATGACGCAGTTCGCCACGGAGACGCTGACGGTGGTGATCTTCGTGCTGGTGGTGTACCACCTGCCGAAGTTCGCGAACTACAGCCCTCGTTGGGTGCGCGGGCTGGACGTGCTCTGGTGCACGGCGTTCGGGGTGGTGATGGGGGCGTTCGTGCTCGCGGCGGCGCAGAGCTTCCCGGTGGGGCGGATCAGCGAGTGGCACGCGCTGAACGCGTACGAGCTGGCGCACGGGCGGAACATCGTCAACGTGATCCTGGTGGACTTCCGGGCGCTGGACACGATGGGCGAGATCAGCGTGCTCGGGCTGGCCGCGGTCGGGGTGCTCACGCTGCTGAAGATGCGGAGCCTGCGCCCCGGGCGTGTGGTGGTGGAGGACGAGGCCTTCGGCGAGCCGCTGGAGGACCAGGACTCGGCGGCGACGGGCGTCGTGTCCGGCGCGGCCCGCCGGGGCGAGGCCGCGCGGGGGATCCCGGGGCGGGCGGGGGCCGCCAGGGGGCGGTCTGGCGCGGGTGCGGGGGAGGTGTCGCGATGAGCAGCCTGATCTTCCGGACGGCGGCGCGTTTCCTGCTGCCGCTGCTGCTGGTCTTCAGCGTGATCCTGCTGCTGCGGGGGCACAACGAGCCCGGGGGCGGGTTCGTGGGCGGGCTGGTGGCGGCCGCGGCGTTCGCGACGTACGCGATGGCGTACGGCTCGGAGAGGACGCGGGGGCTGATGCGGGTGGGGCTGCACACGTACATCGGCGTGGGCCTGCTGGCGGCCTTGTCGAGCGGGCTGTTCGCGCTGATCCCGGGGACGCTGCCCGAGCCTGGCCCGCAGGCGTTCCTGACGGGGTGGTGGCCGATCGACTACGACGCGGGGTTCGCGCACATCACGGCGGGGACGCCGCTGGTGTTCGACGTCGGGGTGTACCTGACGGTCGTGGGCGTGGTGACGATGATGGTGTTCAACCTGGCCGAGACGGCCGGCGGGAGGCCGCGGTGAACCTGCTGGCGTGCCTGGCGATCGGTGGGCTGTACGCGGCGGGCATGTACATGCTCGTGCGGCGCTCGTTCGTGAAGCTGGTGATCGGTCTGGTGCTGCTGGGGCACGCGACGAACCTGCTGATCTTCACGGCCGCGGGGCTGACGAAGAACGGCCCGCCGCTGATCCCGGCGGACAAGGCCGAGCGGCAGGCGTTCTACGAGCGCGTGGACCTGAACATCGCCGGGGGGGAGCTGCCGATCACGGACCCGATCCCGCCGGCGCTGATCCTGACGGCGATCGTGATCAGCTTCGCGATCGTGAGCTTCACGATCGTGCTCGTGAAGCGGGCGTACCAGCAGCTCGGGACGGACGATCTGGCGCAGGTGACGATGTCGGATCGGATGTGAGGGGGGAGCCGGGGGCCGGGAGGCGGGAGCCGGCAACCGGGAGTCGGGAATCGGCAATCGGCAATCGGCAATCGGGAGTCGGCAATCGGGAATCGGGAGTCGGTATTCGGGATGCCGGGAAGCGGAGATGGAGGGGATGGCTGGGGGGGGGTGGGGGTGGGGGTGGGGCGTTGAGGTTGTGAGGCGTCGGGCGCGATTGGGCGGAACAGCATGAACGGACTTGCGATCACACCCCTGCTCATCCACCTGGCGACCTGCATGGTCGGGCTGGTGCTCTGGAAGCGTCCGGGCCTGCAGCGGGCGGCGAGCCTGGTGGGGATGGCGCTGGGCTTCGCCGCGGCGTGCCTGGTCTTCTCCGCGACGCGTGGCGGGGAGATCCTCGTCCTGTACGTGGGGGGGTGGGCGGCGCCGTACGGGATCACGATGGTGGCCGACCACGTCTCGGGCATCATGGTGCTGGTGAACGCGGTGGTGGGGCTGTCGGCGATCGTGTACTCGCTGGGGAACCTGGACCGGGCCCGGGCGAGCTTCGGGTTCCACCCGATGACGCACGCGCTGCTGGCGAGCGTGGCCGGCGTGTTCCTGGCGGGGGACCTGTTCAACGTCTACGTGTGGTTCGAGATCATGCTGCTCTCGAGCTTCGTGCTGCTGGCGCTCGGCGGGGAGCGGCCGCAGGTCGAGGCGGCGGTGAAGTACGTGGCGCTCAACCTGCTGAGCAGCACGCTGTTCCTGGCGGCGATCGGGCTGCTGTACGGGATGACGGGGACGCTGAACATCGCGGACCTGGCGTTCCGGCTGCAGCACGTGGGGGACCCGAAGACGCTGACGGCGCTGGCGCTGCTGTTCCTGGTGGCGTTCGGGATCAAGGCGGGCACGTTCCCGTTCTTCTACTGGCTGCCGGCGAGCTACCACACGCCGCCGGCGGTGGTGGGCGCGCTCTTCGCGGGCGTGATGACGAAGGTGGGCGTGTACGCGGTGGTGCGGTTCTTCCCGCTGTTCTTCATGCAGGAGCCGGGGGTGCTGTACCGGGTGCTGCTGTGGATCAGCGGGATCACGATGGTGGTGGGGGTGCTGGGGGCGGCGTCGCAGATGCGGATGCGGCGGATCCTGGCGTTCCACTCGGTGAGCCAGGTCGGCTACATGCTGATGGGCGTGGCGGTCTTCGGGGTGGCGCAGGCGCGGCTGGACGCCGGCGGGCTGTCGGCGGAGGCCGCGGCCGCGCTGAAGAACGCCCAGCTCGTCCTGATGGCGGGGACGTTCGTGTTCATCTTCCACCACGCGATCGTGAAGATGAACCTGTTCCTCGTCTCCGGGATCGTGATGAAGCACAAGGGGACGGACGACCTGCACAGGGTCGGCGGGCTGTACGCCGAGCGGCCGTGGCTGGGTCTGCTGTTCATGGTGCCGGCGATGAGCCTGGCGGGGATCCCGGTGCTGAGCGGGTTCTGGGGCAAGCTGGCGCTGGTGCGCGGCGGGGTGCAGGCCGGCGCGTTCCCGATCGTGCTGGTGAGCCTGTTCGTGAGCGTGCTGACGCTGTTCAGCATGGTGAAGATCTGGAACTACGCGTTCTGGCGCCCGCAGGCCGAGGCCGACGCGGAGGGGCACGAGGCCGAGCCCGACGAGGCGCCCGCCCCGGCGGCGGACATGACGCCGTGGAAGCGTTCGGCGATGGTGGGGGCGTCGGTCTTCCTGGCCGCGGGCGCGGTGCTCATGGGGCTCTTCCCGGGCGCGGCGTACCGGTCGGCGGAGACGGCGGCCCGCCAGCTGCTGGACCGGGACGCGTACATCGCGGCGGTGCTGCCGGCGGAGCACACGGACGGGTGGCTGGAGCTGCTGCGGGCGCGGCGCGAGGGTGCCACGGCCCCGGCGGAGGCCGCGGCGGCCGCGGGGCCGACGGCGCTGGCCGCGGCGGCGAAGGAACCCTCCTGACGGGAGCGAGACGATGGGCCTCTTGATCGCCAACATCCTGCTCGCCCTGGTCTGGGCGTTGATGTTCGACAACTTCAGCCTGCCGATGATCCTGATCGGCTTCGCGCTGGGGTACGTGGCGCTGCGCGTGGCCGCGGGGCGGCGGCGCGACTGCACGGACGCCTCGCGGTCGTCGTACTTCGAGAAGGTGTGGGGGGCGCTCGGGCTGTTCGTCTACTTCGCCGCCGAGCTGGTGAAGGCGAACATCACGATGGCGTACTGGACGCTCTCCCCGATCGGGAAGCTGCGCCCGGCGATCCTCGCCGTGCCGCTGGAGGAGGGGATGACCGACGCGGAGATCACGATCCTGGCGAGCCTGATCACGCTGACGCCCGGCACGCTGTCGCTGGACGTCTCGACGGACCGGACGGTGCTGTTCGTGCACTTCATGCACGTGGAAGACGCGGAGGCGCAGGTGCGCGAGATCAAGGAGGGGTTCGAGCGCAAGCTGCTGAGCGTGACGCGCCCCGGGCCGATGAACCCACGGGAGGTGCTGGCGTGATCGACGCACTCTTCGACTTCCGCGAGAACCTGTTCCTCTCGGCGGCGGGCGCCGTGCTGGGGCTGGCGATCCTGTGCGCGATGTTCCGCATGGTCGTCGGGCCGAGCATGGCCGACCGGATCGTGGCGCTGGACCTGCTCGGGTTCTTCGCGGCCTCGATCATCGCGGTGTACGCGATCCGGACGGACCAGGAGGTGGTGCTCTCGGTCGCGATCGTGATGGCGCTGATCCTGTTCCTCGGCACCGCGGCGTTCGCCAAGTACCTCGAGCGGCGGGCGACCTCCGAGATCCTCGAGGCCGAGGAGGCTCGCTCGTGAGCTGCCTCCACGACATCCTGCCGCACCTGGCGGCGCTCGGCGACGCCGGCATGCCGCGCCTGACCGGGACGTGGTGGGACCAGAGCCGCGTCTACATCGCCGACATCTTCGTGCTCATCGGCGTGGTGTTCTGCTTCCTCGCCTCGGTGGGGATCATCCGCATGCCGGACCTGTACATGCGGATGCAGGCGGCGACGAAGGCGGGGACGCTCGGCGTCTCGTGCATCGTCGTCGCCGCGGCGATCTACGCGGGGAGCGTCCTGATCGCGGCCGAGGTCGCGCTCATCGTGCTGTTCTTCTTCCTGACGGCGCCGGTGGCGACGCACCTCGTCGCCCGCGCGGCCTACCTCGACGCGGACCCGATCTGGGACCGCGCGTGGCGCAACGACCTCGACGGGTGCTACGACCTCGAGAAGGGCGTGCTCCGCTCGCGCCCGCGGGCGACGCTCGTCCGCCCGCTGCCGACGGTGCACCGGAACATCATCGCCGCCCGCCACCCGGCCGGGCGCACGGCGACCGAGGACACCCCGGACGACGCCGGCTGAGGACGCGTCAGGCCCGGGCCGCGGCGAGCGCCCGGCGGTACACGGCCTCCAGGTCCGCGACCATCCGCTCGGCGCTGAACGCCTCGCGGCACAGCGCCCGCCCGCGCTCGCCCATCGCGCGGCGCTCTTCGGGGTGCTCGGCCATCCACCGCGCGGCCGCGCGGAGGGCGGCGGGATCCCCGACGGGGATCAGCCTGCCGGTCTCGCCGTCGATGCAGGCCTCGCGCGTGCCGTCGGCGTCGGTGGCGATCACCGGCACCCCGCAGAGCAGCGCCTGGGGGACCGTGCGCGGCAGCCCCTCGCGGTACGACGGGTGGATGAGCACGTCCATGGCCCGCATCAGCCCCGGGATGCGATCGGGGGGGACGAGCCCGGTGAGGACGATCTGGTCCGGGCGGGCGCCGAGGGTCCGCAGGCGCCCGACGAGGCGGTCCTTCCACCACCCGTCGCCGACCCACAGGAGCTTCAACTCGGGACGGGCGCGGAGGTCCTCGCCGAGGGCGTCGATGACGTCGTCGTGCCCCTTGTGCTCGGCGAGGCGGGCGACGGTGCCGAAGACGAGGTCGGTCTCGGCGAGCCCGAGGGCGGCCCGGACGCTCGCCCGATCCTCGCCCGGGCGGGGGGTGAGGTACGGCTCGACGTCCATCCCCGAGCGGACGGTGGCGTACTGCTCGGGGCGGCCGATGCCGCGGGCGAGGAACTGCTCGGTCATCGCGTCGGCGACGCTGACGATGACGTGGCAGCGGCGTGCGGCGTGCTTCTCGGCGACCTCGTAGAGCTTGTTCTTGGCGCGGATCTTCGCCCGGCGGACGGGCGAGCCCTCGAGCGGCATGAACGGCGGGCCGTGGACGGTGTGGACGACGCCGGCGCGGCGCTCGGGCGGGAGCGAGCGGTGGACGCGCCACGCGGCCATGCGCCCGAGGATGCCGGCCTTGCTCGAGTGCGTGTGCACGATGTCGGGCTTCAGGCCCGCGATCAGGTCGACCAGCTCGCGGAGGGCCTTGGGATCGGCCTCCGGGGAGAGTTCGCGGACGAGGTGGGGGACCTCGTGCGTCGCGATGCCCCGCCCGTCCTCGGTGCGGAAGCCCCGGACGCGTTCGAGCATCGAGCCCTCGGGCCCGTAGATCGGCCCGAAGGCCAGGCGCACCTCGTGCCCGAGCCGGGCCTGTCCCTCGCAGGAGAGGACCGTGTTCTCCTGGCTGCCGCCGAGGATGAGGCGCGTGGAGATGTGGAGGATGCGGAGGGGGTCGGGCATGGACGGGCGAGCTTACGGAGGCTCGGCGATTGGCGTGTTGCCGCGGATGGGTCGTCCGCACTCGGGGCAGCGCGGAGCCAGCAGCAGTCTCAGGTCGTAGCCGCAGGCGCACCGCCACGCGGGACGTGTGAACAGCCGGCGGATCCGCCGCGCCGCCATGACCATGAGCGGGATGATGACGATCTCCAGGGGCGCGCTGGCGAAGGTGTACGGCTGCCCGTGCCACCAGCCCCGCGAGATGCTCAAGGGCGCTCCGATGCCGTGATAGCCGGAGAAGGGTTCGAGGCGGGCGAAGCAGGACCAGCCCTTTGGAGGGGCCCCCACCGACGTCGCGCTCGCCCGGGTCTGGATCGAGCCGCAGCGGACGACGAACTCCACCCGCGCATGGATGTCGCCCCCGTGGGGCGGGGATACGCCGATGTGCAGGAAGCCGGAGAGAGCGTAGATGCCGAGCAGAAACACCAAGACCGCCGACAGAACGACGACGCCCCGCGGCCGCCAGTTGCTCCTTGGCTCCCGCTTCACACGCTGAGTGTACCGCTCCGAGGTTGCTCAATCTGGCCACGAAACATGCAGATAGCAGACTTATTGAATATTTCGCTCTCGCGAACGTACAGTGCTTGATGGAACCTGATGCATTCCTCCCTGAACAGCGCCGGCACCTCGTCCCGGTGACGGTCCGAGAACCTCGGGTCGTCGAGGGGGCGGTGGAGGCGGTGCCGGTCGAGGGGTGGGCGTTCGTGCCGCCGGAGCTGCCGCCGGTGCTCGATTGGGAGCGGGTGCTCGGGCGGCTGTGGGATCCGCTGTCGCGGGCGTCGGCCGCCCTCGCCCGTTTGGAGGGGATCGACGCGACGGTGCCTGTGCTGCGCCCGATCTGGATCCGGGAGGTGCAGGCCTCCAGCGAGATCGAGGGGACGGTGGCGACGATCGAGGAGGTCGCGCTCGCGGCGACCGGGCACGCGTTCGAGCGGGACGCGCCGCGGGAGGTGTGGAACAACCTGCGGGCGCTCGAGCACGGGATCAGCAGCCCGCAGGGGTTCAGCCGCGGGCTGCTGCGGGAGATGCACGCGATCCTCTTTGAGGGCGTGGCCGGGGAGACCGATCGGCCGGGGGAGTTCCGTCAGACGCCGGCGTACATCGGCGACCCGCGGCGGGGCTTCGGCCAAGCCCGATTTGTCCCCCCGCCGCCGGAGCGGGTGGAGGGTTTGCTGGCGGACCTGGAGCGGTACGTGAACCGGGAGGACCGGCACACGCCGGCGCTGGTGCGGGTCGCGCTGGCGCACTACCAGTTCGAGGCGATCCACCCGTTCGCGGACGGGAACGGGCGGCTGGGGCGGCTGCTGGTGGCGCGGTCGCTGTGCAAGGAGGGGCTGCTGAGCCGCCCGCTGGTCTCGATCAGTTCGTACATCGGGCGGCGCCGGGCGGCGTACTACGGGGGGCTGCTGCGGGTGAGCACGCACGGCACGGAAGGCGCGTGGGAGGAGTGGCTGCGGTTCTTCCTGGAGGCCGTGGCGGACCAGGCGCGGGATGTTGAGCTGCGTTCGGCGCGGCTGCGGGGGTTGCGGGAGGACATGGTGGCGCGCGTGGCGAGCCGCCGGGAGCCGAGCGACGCGATGGTGCGGCTGATCGACGCGCTCTTCGAGCAGCCGGCGCTGAGCGTGCCGGGCGCGGCGGAGCGGCTCGGGCAGCCGCAGACGACGGTGCGGCGGAACGTGGAGCGGCTGGTGGAGGAGGGGATCCTGACGGAGGCGACGGGGGGGAAGTACGACCGGCGGTACGTGGCGCCGGCGATCATCAAGGTGGCGGAGGAGGAGATCGGCTGAGGGTGCGGGGGTGGGTGCCACCGCTCCGACGCCCGCGAAGCGGGAGGCGCAGCGGTGGGGAGGCGGAGTCGAAAACGCTGACGCCACCGCTGCGCCTCGCCCTGCGGGCGAGTCGGAGCGGTGGCACCCGGTCATGCGTACTCGATCCACTGGAGGCAGAGGCCCTGCGGGGGGAGGGTGGGGCCGGCGCGGCGGCGGTCGCGGCTGGCGAGGATGTCGGGGATCGAGTCCGGATCGATGCGTCCGCGCCCGGCCTCCATCAGCGTGCCGGCGATGATGCGGACCATGTTGTAGAGGAAGCCGGAGCCGCAGACGGTGAGGCGGAGGCGTTCGCCATCGGCGAGTTCGGCGCGCTGCGCCGGCCCGGCGGCGGGACCGGTCTCCGACCGGTCATGACGGAGATCGTCGGCCCGCTCGTGAGCTTCGGGAGGTTGGCGTCCGCACCGATCGGAGACCGGCGCCGCCCGGGAGACGTCGCAGGAGAAGATGGTGCGGACGGTGGTCTTGCGGCCGTGGGAGATCTGGGCGAGCGCGTTGAAGTCGTGCGTGCCGATGAGGTGGGCGGCCGCGCGCCGCATGCGTTCGAGGTCGAGGTCGTAGTAGGTGAACCAGACGTAGCGGCGGTCCCACAGCGGGCGGGACTGCCCGACGTGGAAGTCGTAGCTGTACTCCTTGCGGACGGCGCCGACAACGGGATCGAAGGCGAGCGGCACGGGCTCGACCGAGCGGACGAGCACGTCGCCCGGGAGTTCGCTGTTCAGGGCGCGGAGGAGCTTGTCGCACCCGCGGTCGGCCGGCCAGCCGACGCCGCGCTCGGGGTCCGGTGTGCTCGTGAAGGCGGCCACCTGGCCCCAAGCGTGCACGCCCGAGTCGGTGCGGCTGGCGCCCTTGACGTTCACCGGCTCGCGCAGGACCTTCCGCACGGCCTGCTCGACAACGTGCGCCACGCTGCGGAGGCTGGTGCGTTCGCCGGTGGCCGGATCGATCGGCTCCTGCTTCTGCCAGCCGACGAAATCGGTCCCGTCGTAGGCGACGGTGAGCTTGTAGCGGACGGGGTCGTGGGGCACGGGGGAGCGTAAGCGGCCTCGCCCGCCGGGAGGGGCGTCGCGGCCGGGGCGCCCCTGCGTCAGGCGCCGGAGCGCGGCCGCGCCGGCGATGCCGCCGGGCAGCAGAGCGGCGGGCGGCCGATCCATTCGTGCTCGATGCCCCGCATGAGCAGCGCGCTGTCGAAGGTCGCCACGCCGCGGGCGAAGCGGGCGGAGTCGTCGAAGAAGCTCGACCGGACGAGGGACACGTCGAGCGGCCGGACGCGCCAGCTCCGGCAGGCGAGCTGGAGGCCGTCGAAGCGGCCGGGCTCGGCGGTGGCCGAGTACCCGAGCGACCCCGCTTCGAAGAAGGCGGACGCCTCGTCAACGGAGGCGAAGATCGAGCCGTTCATCCCGCTCGCCGCGCGCGCCTCGACCTCCACCTCCGTGCCGCCGTCTCGGCTGCGCATGGCGACAAAGAGGCGGTCGTCCCGCTCGGCGACGCGGAACCGGGCCCGGTGGTGCTCTCCGGGGAAGACGCGGCCGCCGGCGAGCGCGTTCAGCAGGGAGTTCGTGTCGCGCGGGGGATGTAGACCCCTTCACGCACCGCGCCGCCCTCGTCCCATTCGACCGCGATGCGGTGCGCCGCGTTCTCCGAGCCGATGCCGATCGCCGCGGGCCACCCCGCGGGGCGGATCCGCTTCAGCCGGATCAGGCAGATCCCGCCGATGGCGTGCCCGCGGAAGAGCTTGGGGCGGAACGGCTCCGGAAGGCGCCGTGCCATGACCGCGGGGTCCACGCGGTAGTTCACGAGGATGCGGCGGTCGATGAGGCCTCGGACCGTGGGCACGAGCATGCCCGGATGAATCGCGTCTCGCCCGGGTTCATTCCGCCTCCAGCGCCTCCCGCGCCGTCCGGAGGTCGTCGACCAGCCCGAGGTAGGCCGCTTTCCTCGCCTCGTCGTCCGGCATGCGGAGCACGGCCGAGGGGTGGATCGTCGCGACGACGACCGGGGCCCACCGCGTGCCGCGGATCGGCTCGCCGCGTTGTTTGGTGACGCGGAACGCGGCGCCGAGCAGGGCCTGCGCGGCCGTGGCCCCGAGGCAGACGACGAGCCCCGGGCGGATCGCCCCGATCTCGTGCTCCAGCCACGGCAGGCAGGCGCGGACGTGCCGCGAACTCGGCTTCGCGTGGATGCGGGACCTGCCCCGGTGCTCGAACCGGAAGTGCTTCACGGCGTTCGTCACGTACGCCAGGCGGCGGTCGATCCCCGCCTCCTCCATCGCCCGGTCGAGCACGCGCCCGGCCGGGCCGACGAACGGGTGCCCGCTCGCGTCCTCCTTGTCCCCCGGCTGCTCGCCGACGAAGACGACGCGGGCCTCGACCGGGCCCTCGCCGAAGACCGCCTGGGTGGCGCCCTCGTAGAGCTCGCACCCCCGGCAGCCCTGCACGGCCTCGGTCATCTGCTCGAGCGCGACGCGGCGGTCGGTCTTTCCGCCCGGGCGGCCGGCGAGCGACGCCCGACCCTCCCGCACCGCGGGAGGGAGGAAATCGGCGGCGGAGACTTGCTCACTCTGCTTCGCCATCGCGGCCTCCGGCGCATCGCGGACCCGCGACGGATTCGCGGGGCGTCGGCGCGCCCGATGCCGGCGGACCCCGAACGGTCGGAGCGGGGTCAGGCGCGGGTGCGGCCGGGGGCGGGGGTGAGCAGGTCGATCAGGGGGCGGTGTTCCGGCCAGCGAGCGGCGAGTGTTCCCGCGTGATCCGGGGTGATCAGCTCGAAGTCCGCCCAGTCGAAGCCGGGGGCGACGGTGCAGCCGAGCAGGGCGAAGCCCCAGGCGTCGCCGGCGCCGTCGGCCCCGATCTCGTCGGACGCGCCCTCGTCGCGTCCGGCGGGGCGGGCGTCCGAGGCGAGGCAGAGCCCCTGCCAGACCCCGGCGGGGACCACCATCTGCGGGCGCTGCCCGGCGGGCAGGTCCGGGCCGATCGCGAAGACGCCGGCCTCCGGGCGGTCCTCCTCGCGGATCTGGAGCTGCACGACGGGGTCGCCGAGGTAGTGGTGGAAGACCTCGTCGGAGAGGACGCGGTGCAGGGCGGAGGTCTCGCCGGGGCGGACCATGTAGTAGATCTGCGTGCTGTGCGAGCGTCCGGGGCGGGCCGCGCGCGGGTAGTACGGGGGCAGGGCCTCCTGCGGGATCGCCGTCGCGGAGCGGTACGTCTCGCGGAACCACCCGCCCTCGTGGGGGAGGCGCTCGAGCCCGAGCACCTCGATCACCTCGTCGGCGGAGAGCAGCCCGGGGCGGATCACGCGATCTCCCCGGTCGCGAGGCGGACCATCATCCGCACGCCGGGGCGGATCGCCTCGTCGTTGAAGTCGAAGGTGTCCTGGTGGAGGCGGGGCGTGGTTGCGGGGTCGTGCCCGTCGGGGAGGAGCCCGAGGAGGAAGAAGCAGGCGGGGACCTCCCGGCCGTAGTAGCTGAAGTCCTCGCCGCCCATGAACGGCTCGGGGACGGTGAAGGCCCGGGCCGCGCCGAGTTCGTCGGCCGCGACGCGGAGGACGGCCTGGGCGAGGCGGGGGTCGTTCGCGGTGACGGGGTAGCCCTCTTCCCACTCGATGCCGGCGGCGCACCCGTGGGCGCGGGCGGTGTTCTCGACGATCTCGTAGAAGCGCCGGCGGGCCATCTCGCGCGTCTGGGGGAGCAGCGTGCGGACGGTGCCGTGCAGCTCGCACTCGGCGGGGATGACGTTGTTCGCGACGCCGGCGCGGACGACGCCGACGGTGCAGACGACGGAGTCGAGCGGCGAGGCGCTGCGGGAGGCGATGGTCTGCAGCGCAGTGACGACGGCCGCCGCGGCGACGATCGGGTCGGCCGCGCGGTGCGGCATCGCGGCGTGCCCGCCGACGCCGCGGACGCGGACGACGAAGTCGTCGGTGGCGGCGAGCAGGGGGCCGGGGCGCGTGCCGATCGTGCCGAGGGGCAGGTCGGGCCAGCCGTGGAGCCCGAAGATGCGGTCGACGCGGGGCTGGCGGAGCCCCTGGATCTCCGCCCCGTCGAGCGCGCCGTCGCGGACCATCTTCTCGCCGCCGGCGCCGCCCTCCTCCGCCGGCTGGAAGACGAAGCGCACGTTGTTCGGGCGGTGGGGGAGCTTCGCCAGGGCCTCGGCCGCGGCGAGGAGGATGGCCGTGTGCCCGTCGTGCCCGCAGGCGTGCATGACGCCCGGGGTGCGCGAGGCGTAGTCGCGGCCGGTGCGCTCCTCGATGGGCAGGGCGTCCATGTCGGCCCGGAGGGCGACGGTGGGGGCGCTCTCCGGGCTCTCCGTCGCCGGGAGGAAGCCGAGGACGCCGGTGCCGGTCCCGCGCTCGGGCCCGCCGAGCCCGGCGCGGAAGGGGATGCCGAGTTCGCGGAGGCGGTCCTGCACGAGCCGCGACGTGCGCGACTCCTGGTGGCTCAGCTCGGGGTGGCGGTGCAGGTCGCGGCGGGTCTCGACGGCCCGGGGCAGGAGATCGTCGATGATCGGCAACGGATCGGCGAGGGCGGCGGAGGTCATCGACGATGCTAGGGGGGCGGGCGGCGATGCTCGCCGGCGCGTGCTTCAGTCGGCCGCGAGCGCGGATTCGAGCAGCGCGGCGGTCCGGAGCAGGGCCGCGTCGGCGAACGCGGGGCCGATGAGCTGCACGCCGACGGGCAGGCGCGCCCCCCCCTCCTCGGCGAAGCCGGCGGGGAGCGAGACGGCCGGCAGCCCGGCGAGGTTCGCCGAGACGGTGTAGGCGTCCTCCAGGTACTCGGCGATCGGGTCGTCGGCCTTGCTGCCGATGGGCCACGCGGGGTGCGGGGAGGTGGGCAGGAGCACGGCGTCGAGGCCGGGGGCGTCGCCCGCCCCACCCCCACCCCCCCCGCCGGCGAAGCACCGGTCGAA